>NZ_JBEXDX010000009.1:0-72798 GCF_040605995.1 Streptomyces sp. NPDC005492 | reverse complement strand
GCCGCGGCAGCGACGAACCGGCCTGCGCATACCGAACGACCGCAAACCCGAGCAGCGATCCAGAAGCTCGCCGCGGCAGCGACGGACCGGCCTGCGCATACCGAACGACCGGAGACCCGAGCGGCGGTTCAGAAACCGCCGCCGAAGTCCCCTCCCCCTCCCCCGTCCCCGCCTCCGAAGCCCCCGCCGTCGAAGCCGCCGCCGAAGTCCCCGGGGTCGAAGTCCGCCCCGGACACGTCCCCGCCGTCGTAGCCGCCGGTGCCGAAGTCGCCGTAGCCGGTGCCGTAGTCGGACGCGTAGGACGGGGTGGCCATCATGCTGCCCAGGACGGTGCCGACGAGGAGGCCGGGGAGCAGACCGCCGCCGAAGTAGCCGCCCGCCCAGGGGCCGTAGGCCGGGCCCGCGTCCCAGTAGGGGCGGCGGCCGTAGTCCGTGTCGACCTCGCGGATCATCGGGTCGTGGCCGTCGGCGAGGCGCGCTTGGTCGGCCGCGCAGACCGGGACCGAGCGGGGTGCGCCGCCGGCCGGGGTCCAGGTGGCGTCCGCGACCGAGGGGCCGTGGCGCGGGTCGAAGAAGCAGGGGGCGCGGCGTTCGGGCAGCGGGCGGCCCTCGCGGCGGGCGGCGAGTAGCGCGAGCGAGAAGCGGCCGTCCTCCAGGGCCTGGGTGACGGCGCGGACGTCCTCGGGTTTGGTGGCCGCCGCCATGTACGACTTGGCCTGTTCGTAGGCGTCGAGGGCGCGCTCGTAGTCGGCGCGCATCGCGTCGTCGGCGGCCGGTTCCGCCGGGTGGAAGTCGAGGCGGTCCAGTTCCTCGCCGAACGCGGTGATGTCCTCGTCGACCACCACCCGCAGCTTGTCCAGCGCGGCCCGCTGCTCCTCCGCACGGCGGCGACGGCTGCGCCGGACCAGTGTGTACGCCCCGGCGCCACCGGCCACCAGGACACCGGCCGCGACGATCAGCGCCGTGCCGGAGACTCCCCCGCCTCCCGAGGACGAGCCCCAGGACGCGGGCGCCGAGCCACCCATGTTGGCGAGGGCGCGGTCGGTGAAGTCGTCGAGCTGGGTCTTCGCGTCCTCGCCCTGGACGCTGGCGACCAGGTTCTTCACGGCGTTGTTCGACAGCACCGAGGAGTCGGCTCGGGCGTCGAAACGGTCGCCGAGGCGGATCGCGTAGAGGCCGGTGACGCCGGTCGCGGTGCGGAGGTTCGTGAAGAGATTCGCCGTCGGGTAGTCGGCGGGCAGGACCGCGACGAACACCGGCTTGTCGGCCTTCTTGATCCGCTGCGCGAGGGCGTCGGCGTCGGCGGACGACAGGGAGGACGTCCCCGGGTCGACGTAGACGGGCCCCTTGCGCAGGGCCTGGCCGATCGCCGAGACGCCGGTGTCCGCGGCGGCCGGGGACGCCATGGTCAGGGTGGCGAGCAGCAGGGCCAGCAGCAGCCCGGGGAGGCTTCGGGTCCGGATCACGGCCTTCATGATTCGACGCTACCCGAAGCCTCCCGAGCTGGTCATTCGTGGCGGATGACTAGGCCGCCTTGTAGGCCTCCTCCAGCTTCTTCACGGCCGCCGCGTACTTTCCGGTCAGCAGCAGATGATCCGCGTCGGCGAACGGCTTCGAGACCGCCGCCGTGATGTTCTGGCCCACCTTCTGCTGGACGATCAGCCGCGCCTCGGTGACGAGCGCCTTGCCCGTCGCCGCCGACCGGGTCTTCCCCGCGGCGGCCTCCAGCGCCTTCAGGGTGGACGAGCCGCCCGTCGGCGTCTTCTTCACGGTCGTCAGGCCCCAGCCGTACGGGAACTGCGGATCGTACGTCGTGTCGCCGACGTTGATCGGCAGTTGGGCCTCCGACTTCGGCCAGGTGACCGGGAGTTGACCGGTGAAGGAGCGCTTGCCGTAGAGGACGTCGGCCACTCCGTCGCCCTCCGTGCCGGGCAGCCAGGAGGCGACCAGGGCGTCGATCTTGGGGAGTTGGTCGCCGATGAGCTGCGGGCGCCCGGAGACGATCAGCACCGCGCACTTCATCGCCGCGCACACCTTGTCCACGGCCGCCTGGTCGGCAGGGGTGAGGGTGAGGTCATTGCCGTTGCCGACATCGCCGACGCCCTCGGCGTACGGGGTCTCGCCGACGACGACCACACCGACGTCGTAGCCGGTGGTGGGTGCCGAGGCGTCCTTGGAGTACGTGACGTCTCCGCCCGCGTTCCTCATGCCCTGGAGGATGGTCGTGCCGGTGGTGTTGGTGCCGGACGCGCCCTGCCAGGTGATGGTCCAGCCGCCGGTCTGGTTGCCGAGGTCGTCGGCGTTGGACCCGGCCACGTAGACCTTCTGCGACTTCTTCAGCGGGAGGACACTCCCCGCGTTCTTCAGCAGCACCTGCGACTCGGCCGCCGCCTGCCGTGCCACGGCCCGGTGCGAAGTCGAGCCGATCTTCGACGCGTTGCTCGTGTCGGCGTACGGCTTCTCGAAGAGGCCGAGCTTGAACTTCTGCGTGAGGATGCGCGACACGGCGTCGTCGATCCGCTTCTGGCTGACGTGGCCCGCCTTCACCTCGGCGATCAGCGTCGAGCTGAAGTCCTTGTAGCTGTACGGAACCATCATCATGTCGACGCCCGCGTTGACCGCCGTGTCGACGTGCGAGGCGTAGTCGCCGGGGAGTTGGTCGATGGCGTTCCAGTCGCTGATGACGAAGCCGTCGAAGCCCATGCGGTTCTTGAGGACACCGTTGATCATGTCGGCGCGGGCGTGCATCTTCACCGGGCCCAGGCCGTCGCCGACGATGTCGAGCGAGGAGTAGGACGGCATGACCGTGCCGATGCCCCGGTCGACGGCCGTCTGGTACGGGGCCAGGTGGATGGCTTCGAGCTGCTGGCGGGTGACGGTGGTGACGCCCTGGTCGATGGTGTACGTGCCCGTCGTGGAGGAGCCGTACGCGGTGCCGCCGTCGCCGACGAAGTGCTTGGCGGTGGCGAGGACCTTGTCGTCGTCCTTCAACTGCTTGCCGTTCGCGGCGCCTTGAAGGCCCTGGATCATGGTCTCCATCGACTGCACGAGCGCCGGGTCCTCGCCGAACGACTCGTAGGAGCGGCCCCAGCGTTCGTCACGGGTGACGCAGAGGCAGGGCGCGAAGTCCCAGGGGACGCCGGTCGCGCGGACCTCGCTGGCCGTCACCGCGCCTGTCTTCTCGGCGAGTTGGGGGTCGCGGGTGGCACCGATGCCGATGTTGTGCGGCATGATCGTGGCGCCGGCCAGGTTGTTGTGGCCGTGCACGGCGTCGACGCCGTAGATCAGCGGGATCTGGAACCGCGTTGCCTGTGCCCGGAGTTGGAACGAGTCGATCATCTGCGCCCAGGCCGCGGCCGTGTTGGGCGTCGGGGTCGAGCCGCCGCCGGAGAGCAGCGAGCCGAGGTCGTAGGTGGCGATGTCACCGCCGGTGCCCACACCGCCGCGCTCGGCCTGGGTCATCTGCCCGGCCTTCTCCTCCAGCGACATGCGCTTCACCAGGTCGGCGACGCGCTTCTTGATCGGCAACTTGCTGTCCAGGTACGGCAGTCCGTGCGCGTCCACGACGACCTGCGGGGTCTCGGTCGGGGCCTTGGCGCCGGTGACCGTGAGCTTCAGCGGGATCGTCTCGGCGTTCTCGGCGGACTTGTCCTTGAGGGTGCGGACCTTGACGGTCTGCGTGGTGCCGGACGCGGTGCCCGCAGGGAAGGTGAGGGTGCCGGAGACCGGGGTGTAGTCCTTGCCGGAGGTGGCGGTGCCGCCGTCGGACGCGTAGGCGACGGTCACCGGGTCGTCGAGCGGGACGGCGCCGGTGGTGGCGACGGTGACCTTGACGGTGGCCGTGCCGCCCTCCTTCACCGGGTAGACGGCGGAGTCGGTGGTGACGTTCGCGCGCAGGGACTGGTCGGCCTTGCCGTACAACTCGACGTCGTCCATGGCGAATTGGCCGTGCACGCCGACCGGGAGGGTGACCGCATAGCCCCACATCCGGTTGAGGCCGAGGACGTGGTCGATGCCTCCGACGGGCTGGTAGTCGGTGCGGTAGACGAAGTCCGTGAAGGGGATCTCGATCTGCTTCCAGCCGGTGAAGTCGTCCGTGAAGGACGTCGTCCAGAGCTCGGAGGCCTCGCCGTTGGTGCCGCCGTCCTTGATCTCGAAGTTGGTCTTCTTGCCGTTGTTCTGGCCGTCCCACCAGAAGCGGATGCCCTGGTGGGCGGACCAGTCGTGGCCGGGCTCGGTCGCGGCGAAGTCGTGGGTGAAGCCGCCGTAGCCGCTGATGTCGTAGGTGCCGGTCAGTACCTTGTCGCCCTCGGGGGCGTCGGGTCTCGCGGTCAGGGCGAGTTGGGGCGGGTCGTCGGTGTCGCCGCCCCAGGTGAAGAGGCCCTCGGCGGGCTGGCTCGCGAAGGGCACCTCGCCCTCGAAGCGGTCGACGGGGGTGGGGGCGGGATCGGCGGCGGCCGCCGCCTGGGACACGGCGGCCGGTGACAGCAGCGCGGCGCACAGGGCGGTGGAAACGAGCAGGGCGGTTCTTGGCATGGACCTTCCCTCGGCTCTGGGGCTCTGGTTCACTCTGGGTTCGCACAGTTCACTCATGACTTAGATCACGCCGTGAGTTAACTAACGGCCCGCAGACCCGTCAAGACATCTCGTCAGGAAGGGCTCACGCATCCATGTCCAGGAGAACCCCCCGCACGGCCCGGCTGCTGCTCGCCGGACTGCTCTCCGTGGCCGGCTTCACCGCGGCCGTACCCCCCGCACACGCGGCCGGTGAACAGGTCACGGCCTGGCTCACCACCACCGACGACGCCGCCGGACGCCATGTCACCCGCGGCCTCCAGGCGCAGGCCCCGTTCGCCTTCTCGTCCGGGACGGGCGGGAGCGGCGAGAACATCACCGTCGACGAGAACACCCGCTACCAGACCTTCACCGGCGGCGGCGCGTCCTTCACGGACACGGCCGCCTGGCTGATGAACAGCAGCGGGGCGCTGTCGACGGCGACCCGGAACGCGACCATGACCAAACTCTTCTCGCCGACCGACGGCATCGGCCTGTCGTTCCTGCGCAATCCGATGGGCGCCTCGGACCTCGCGCGGTACGGCTACTCGTACGATGACGTCGCGGCCGGCCAGACCGACCCCAACCTCACCTCCTTCTCGATCGCCCACGACCTCGCGGACGTCGTCCCGCTCACCAAGCAGGCGCTCTCCCTCAACCCCTCTCTGACTGTCATGGCCTCGCCATGGACGGCACCCGCCTGGATGAAGGACAGCGGCTCGCTCAACGGCGGCTGGCTGAAGTCCGAGGACTACGGCGCCTACGCCAACTACTTCGTCAAGTACCTCCAGGCGTACAAGGACCAGGGCGTTCCGGTGTCGTACGTGACCGTCCAGAACGAGCCGACGTGTTGCTCCGGCTACCCCTCGATGAGCTGGAACGCGTCGGGGCTCGCGTACTTCACCAAGAGCGAGCTGCTGCCGAAGCTCAACGCGTCCGGCCTGACGACGAAGGTGCTCGCGCACGACTGGAACTGGGACGTGTACGACTCGTACGCGGCCTCGACCGTGGACGACGCGGCGGTCCGCTCGAACCCGAACTTCGGCGGCATCGCGTGGCACGGCTACGGCGGTGACGTCACCAAGCAGACCACCGTGCACAACCAGTACCCGACGCTGGACGCCTTCGGCACCGAGCACTCCGGCGGCACCTGGATCGCCAACCAGCAGCGCGAGGACATGAACAACATCATCGACTACACCCGCAACTGGGCGAAGTCGGTGACCAAGTGGTCCCTCGCGGTGGACCAGAACATGGGCCCGCACAACGGGGGTTGCGGCACCTGCACGGGCCTGATCACCGTCCACAACGGCGACGGCGCGAGCGGCACGGTGGACTACACGGTCGAGTACTACACGATGGGCCAGCTCACGAAGTTCGTCCGGCCGGGCGCCCAGCGGATCGCGTCCACGGCGTCCACCAACGTGCCCAACGTGGCGTGGCGCAACCCGGACGGCTCGAAGGCCCTGATCGCCTACAACGACGCGTCGACCGCGAAGACCGTCACCATCAACTGGGGCGGCCAGCACGCGACTTACTCCCTCCCCGGCAAGACGTCCGCCACCTTCACCTGGTCGGGGACACAGTCCGGCAGCGGCAGCCAGACCGGCGCGTTCGTCGGCCTCGCGAGCAAGTGCCTCGACGTGGCCGGGGGTTCGACCACCAACGGCACGGCCGTACAGCTCTACGACTGCAACGGCTCGACCGCGCAGCAGTGGACCGTGGGGACCGACGGCACGGTGCGGGCGCTCGGCAAGTGCCTCGACGTGACGTCGGCTTCGACGGCGGACGGGGCGAAGGTGCAGTTGTACGACTGCAATGGAAGCGGTGCGCAACAGTGGTCGTACAACGCCTCGACCGGTGATGTGGTGAATACGGCGGCCAACAAGTGCCTTGATGTGACCGGCAATTCGTCGGCGAACGGGGCACGGGCGCAGATCTGGACGTGCACGGGGGCCGCGAACCAGAAGTGGCATCTGCAGTAGGGGAGTCATGAAACGTACTCGGGGGGCGGCGGCCGTGCTGGGCACGGTCGCCGGTGCGTTGGTGTTGAGCGGGTGCGCTGCCGTCGATCTGCCGCTGGCCGGGGTGCGGATCGGGACGGACGGGATGCCGTACGCGCTGATCCGGCCGTGTGGGGACGACGACTACCAGTCCCCGTCGCTCGACGGGTGGGCCGGGGGTGCCGAGGAGGGGCCGGTCACCACGGGGTGGGACGTGCGGAAGGAGAAGCTGAGCGGGGACGCCGAGTTCGCGCTGTTCTCGCCGCCGGCCGGCTGGCAGGCCCGGCACCGGGGCGAGCAGCGGCTCCTGCCGAAGCACCACTACGTGCTGCGCTTCGGGCACTACATCACCGGCGACTCGTACAACGGGATCGCCGCGTTCTCCACCGAGAAGATCACCGCGCTGAAACCCGGCCAAGTGTGGGCCGACGACCGGGCGATGAGCCTCGGCGAGTTCGAGAAACTCGCCGAGGACTCCTGCTGATCCGGCGGGGCTACTTCGCGGGTTCTACGCCCGCGCGCAACAGCCCGTAGGTGTACGCGTCCTCCAAGGCCTGCCAGGACGCGGCGATGACGTTCTCCGCGACGCCCACCGTCGACCACTCGCCCGCGCCGTCGGACGTGGAGATCAGGACGCGGGTCGTGGAGGACGTGCCGTGGACGCCTTCCAGGATGCGGACCTTGTAGTCGACGAGGTCGAGCTTGGCGAGCTGGGGGTAGATCTTCTCCAGGGCGACGCGCAGGGCGCGGTCCAAGGCGTTGACCGGGCCGTTGCCCTCGGCGGTCGCGACGATGCGCTCGCCCTTGGCGTAGAGCTTGACCGTGGCCTCGTTGGCGTGGCTGCCGTCGGGGCGGTCCTCGACGATCGCGCGCCAGGACTCGACCTGGAAGTAGCTGCGGGCCTTGCCCTCGACCTCCGCGCGCAGAAGGAGTTCGAAGGACGCGTCGGCCGCCTCGAAGGTGTAGCCCTTGAGCTCACGCTCCTTGACCCGCTCGACGACCCGGCCGACCAGTTCGCGGTCGCCGCCGAGGTCGATGCCGAGTTCCTTGCCCTTGAGCTCGATCGAGGCGCGGCCGGCCATGTCGGACACCAGCATCCGCATGGTGTTGCCGACCTCTTCGGGCTCGATGTGCTGGTACAGCGCCGGGTCGACCTTGATCGCGGAGGCGTGCAGGCCGCCCTTGTGCGCGAAGGCGGAGACGCCGACGTACGGCTGGTGGGTGGCCGGGGTGAGGTTGACGACCTCGGCGATGGCGTGCGAGATGCGGGTCATCTCGCGCAGCGCGCCCTCGGGGAGGACCTTCTTGCCGTACTTCAGCTCCAGGGCCGCGACGACGGGGAAGAGGTTGGAGTTGCCGACGCGCTCGCCGTAGCCGTTGGCCGTGCACTGGACGTGGGTCGCGCCCGCGTCGACGGCGGCGAGGGTGTTGGCGACCGCGCAGCCGGTGTCGTCCTGGGCGTGGATGCCGAGCCGGGCGCCGGTGTCGGCGAGCACGGTCGCGACGATCGCCTGTACCTGGGCGGGGAGCATGCCGCCGTTGGTGTCGCAGAGAACGACGACGGAGGCGCCGGCCTCGGCGGCGGTGCGGACGACGGTCTTCGCGTACTCCGGGTTGGCCCGGTAGCCGTCGAAGAAGTGCTCGCAGTCGACGAAGACCCGGCGGCCCTGGGAGGTCAGATACGACACGGTGTCGCGGACCATCTCCAGGTTCTCGTCCAGCGTGGTGCGCAGCGCCAGCTCGACATGGCGGTCGTGGGACTTCGCGACGAGCGTGATCACCGGGGCACCGGAGTCCAGCAGCGCCTTGACCTGCGGGTCCTCGGAGGCCTTGCCGTTCGCCCGACGGGTGGAGCCGAAGGCGACAAGGGTGGCGTGCTTGAAGTCGATCTCCTGCTGGGCGCGGGCGAAGAACTCGGTGTCCCGCGGGTTGGCCCCCGGCCAGCCGCCCTCGATGAAGCCGACGCCGAAGTCGTCCAGGTGCCGTGCGATGGCCAGCTTGTCCGCGACGGTGAGGTTGATGCCCTCCCGCTGCGCGCCGTCACGCAGGGTCGTGTCGAAGACGTGGAACGAATCGTCGAGTTCGCTGGTTTCCGTCATGGTGTTCGGCTCCTGAGGATCTGGATCTCGGTCTGTACCGGAATGACCGGTTCCACCGTCCCCCAATGATCCCTCGCGCTGCGCTCCCGGCTGAAGGTGGGCCAGAAAAGCGAAAAACCCCTCGCGGGTGCGAGAGGTCTGCGCGCGGGTCGAGGACGACGATGGCCGCCCGTACCTGGTCGTACGAGGCGGTCACTGCGGACCGGCGCGCCTGCTGCCAATAATCGTGGCGAACGAGAGCACGGGGGCAGTCTGGCACAGACCGCGCGCCCTGCTCACGCCTGTCTCAGGATGCGGTCGATCAACTGGAGCGGCTAGTGCACGGCCCGCAGGAAGACGTCCGACACCCCGTTGGTGTCTCCGGCCACCAGGTCGGGTGAGGCCGACTCGAACGCGACGGCCGTGCCCTCGTAGTTGACGGAGGGGTGCTGGGCCGGGAGGTCGTTGCGGCCGCCCCAGCGGTCGGCGCTCACCAACTGGCGCTCCCCGGTGGCGAGTTCGAGCAGGTAGACGGAGCCGCCCGAGGTGTACGCGACCCGTGTGCCGTCCCCGGACAGGGAGGGCTGTGCGGCGTTCCTGACGCGGGTCGTGGTCCCGGTGTCGAGATCGCGGACGTAGACGTCCCGGCCCTGCTTGAAGGCGATCTCGCGGCCGTCCGCGCTGAGGGAGGGCGCCGACGACCTGTCGCCCGCTTTCTCCAGGGCACCGGTGTCCAGGGCACGGACGTAGACCTCGCCGCTCTGCTCGAAGGCGATGTACCGGCCGCCGGAGCTGATGGACGGGTTGGCCGCCGCCTCACCGGTGGGTGCGCTGACCACGTCGGTCGTGCCGCCGTTGAACCTGAAGCGGTAGACCTGGGGCTGGGGCGAGGGATCGGCGGCGGAGGCGGGCAGCGTGGCGGCGTAGGCGATCCACTGGCAGCCGGGGTCGACCGCGGGCTGTCCCATCCAGGTGTAGCGGACGCCCTGGTAGGAGGTCAGGCCCGTCAGTTTGCCGACGGAGCGGTCGCGGACGAAGACCTCCGGGGCGCCGTCGGTCGCGTTGGGCGCCACATAGCCGACCATGCGTCCGGTGGTGCAGGGCGTGCCTTCGGACGAGGGTTTCTGGGTGCCGTCGTCGACCGCGGAGACCCCGCCGGGCGCGTTGACGAACACATCGCCGTCCGACGTGAAGGAGACCACCCGTCCGTCCGCCGCCACCGGGTCGTGGGACGCCGCCGTGAGCTGCTGTCCGTCCCACGTCACACTGATCCGTTCGGTGACGTACGGCATCGGGTCCGGGTCGGTCCCGAGCCGGCCCGAGTAGACGAACGCGTCCGACTCCCCGTTGGTGTCCCCCGGCACCAGGTAGGACGCGTCCGAACTGAACGTCACCGTACGCCCGTCGGCGGTCAGCGTGTCCGGTCCGACCTGGGCGTTCGCCGGGAGGGCGGCCCCTCTCCGCCCGGTCCGCAGATCGCGCACCCGGATGCCGTCCTCGCCCGCGACGACGGCGTACCGGCCGTCCGCGGTGGCCGACATGGGGTTCCCCTCGGCCACCCGCCGGGACTCGCCGGTGCGCAGGTCGTGGATGTACAGGCCGCTTTCGGCGTCGAGGAGGACACGGCGGCCGTCCGCGGTGATACGGACCAGGAAGGCGGCGCCGAGACCCTGGTCCACCTGGGTCCGCTCGCCCGTCGCCCGGTCCTCGACGAAGACGTCGGCCGGGTCCGTCTCGGAGTCGCTGCGGACGCCGTACGCGACGCGCCGGCCGTCGCCGCTCACCGAGGCCCCGTTCTTGCCGCCCTCCTCGGCCGGGGAGATCAACTCGTCGGTGCCGGTGACTGTGTCGCGGACGTACAACAGCCGGTAGTTCTCGGAGCCGTCGCGGTTGCCGATGGTGTACGCGACGTGCGTTCCGTCCGGGCTGATCGATTCCACATGGCCCAACTCGTTGAAGCCGGGCGGGTTTTCGGGCCACAGTTTCACCGAGTTGCCCGTGGCGCGGTCGTACAGGTAGGGCGCCAGGAACCGGGTGCCCGCGGAGAAGGCGACACGGCTCCCGTCCGCGCTCGGCATCGGTGAGCCGTAGAGATAGCCGTCGCCGAGGTCGATCGCCGTCACCGCGCCGGTGGCCAGGTCCTTCAGCCGCAGACACCCGAAGGAGGACGTGCAGCCGAGGCTCGACGCCGCCGAGGTGAACGCGACGGACCGGCCGTCGGCGCTGATCGCTACGCCGTCGGACGGCCCGTCCGCCTGGGTGCCGTCGGCGGCCGTGCTGACCCGCACCGCGCCGGGCGGCAGATGCGGCGCCGCGGTGGCCGGGACGGCGGCGGCACCCAGCGCGAGGAGCAGCGCGGCCCCTAAGGACATGCCGGTGGTGCGTCTGGACATCACCATGGTTTCCCCCGAAACCTAGTCTTCCCCCGGTCCCGCACCGGGGACTCACAGGGATGCAAGCGCACCGGGCGAGCGCGGGTCAATGCGCTCGTCTACGTACAACCCGGGCGTGCCCTCACGCGTCCGCGAGGAGCCTCTCGCCGATGAACTCCCTTACGTGGCCGAGAACTTGTGCCCGGTCCGTGCCCCGCAGGCCGATCGCGACATGGATGGAGAAGCCGTCGAGGAGGGCGCGGAGGCGGGCGGCGAAGCGGTCGGGGTCGACCGGGCGGAACTCGCCGCGCGAGACGCCCTCCGCGATCAGGGCGACGAGGTCGCGGTGCCAGATGCCCTCGATGGCGGCCTGGCGGTCGCGGGCCGTCTCGTCGGCGTTCTGCGAGCGGTTCCAGACCTCCAGCCACAGGGTCCAGTGCGGGTCGCGGTGGCCGTCGGGGACGTACAGGTCGACGTACGCGTCCAGGCGTTCGCGGGCGGAGGCGGCGGAACGGGTCAGGAACCGTCCTCGCTCGGCGCCGAGTCTGCCCTCGCTCCACTCCAGGGTCTGGAGAAGCAGTTCGTCCTTGGAGTGGAAGTAGTAGAGGAGGTGGCCGCTGCTCATGCCGACCTCACGGCCGAGCGCCGCCATGGTGAGCTGCTCCAGACCGCGTTCGGCGATCATGCGCATGGCGGTCGCGAGCACGTCCTCGCGCGGCGGGGCGTTCTTGCGTACACCGGCCATCGCCCGTCCCTCTCTCCCCGGGTCCTCAGACCTTCGGCTGCTGCTGGGTGACGCAGTGGATGCCGCCACCGCCCGCGAAGATCGTACGGGCGTCCACCAGGGTCACCGTCCGCCCGGGGAAGAGGCGGCGGAAGATCCCGGCCGCGATCTCGTCGTTCGGGTCGTCGAAGGCGCAGAGCACGACCCCGCCGTTGCAGAGGTAGTGGTTGATGTAGGAGTAGTCGACCCAGTGGCCCTCGGTCTCCAGGACCGTGGGGGCAGGGACCTCCACGACCTCCAGGCGGCGGCCCTTCGCGTCGGTCTCGGCGCGTAGGAGAGCGAGGTACTCCTGGGAGCGGGCGTGGTCCGGGTGGGCCGGGTCGCGTTGGGTGTGGACCACCACGGTGCCGGGTGCGGCGAAGGCCGCGACGATGTCGACGTGGCCCTGGGTGCCGTAGACGCCGTAGTCGCCGGTGAGGCCGTGCGGGAGCCAGATGGCCTTGGTGGTGCCGAGTCTGGCGTGGATCTCCGCCTCGACCCGCTCGCGCGTCCAACCGGGGTTGCGGGCGGCACCGAGCTGGACAGTCTCGGTGAGCAGGACCGTGCCCTCGCCGTCGACGTGGATCGCGCCGCCCTCGTTGACGAGGTCGCTGCTCAGCACCGGCACCCCGGTCAGGTCCGCGACCTGGCGGGCGATCTTGGAGTCGTGTTCCCAGCGGGCCCAGTCCTGGGCTCCCCAGCCGTTGAACACCCAGTCCACGGCGGCCAGTTCGCGACCGTCGGTGACGAAGGTGGGGCCGATGTCCCGCATCCACGCGTCGTCCAACTCGCGTTCGACCAGCTCGACGTCCGGGCCGAGCAGTTCGCGCGCGGACTCGCCCTGGCCCGGCCCGTGCACCATCGTCACCGGTTCGAAGCGGCGCACGGCACGGGCGACGGACGCCCAAGCGGTACGGGCCTCCGCCAGTTCCCGGTCGTCGGAGAAGGTCGGGTTGGGTCCGGGCCAGGCCATCCAGGTGCGCTCGTGCGGGGCCCATTCGGGGGGCATACGGAAACTCATCAGAAGTCCCAGGTCCTAGAGGAAGTAGAGGCGGTTGAGGGCGACGGACTGGGCCGGTTCGGAGCGCAGGGGTTCGCCGTCGAGGGTGACCAGGCCGGTGCGCTCGTCGACATCGACCGCTCCGGTACGGGAGTTGAGGTGCAGGTCGGCGGGGCCGATGCCGCGCGTTCCGCGAACTGCCACGCGGCGGCGCCGGGTTGGCATCGAGTCGTTGCCCTGGTCGAGGGCGGCCTGGGCGACGAAGGCCACGGAGATGTCGGCCGGTGTCGATCCGTGTGCGCCGAACTGCGGGCCCAGGACGAGGGGTTCGCAGGTGTCGGTGGCCGCGTTGGGGTCGCCGACCACGCCGTAGGCCGGGAAGCCGGACTTGAGGACGAGCTGCGGTTTGGCGCCGAAGTACTCGGGCTGCCAGAGCACGAGGTCGGCCAGCTTGCCGACCTCGATCGACCCCACCTCGTGCGAAAGGCCGTGTGCGATGGCGGGGTTGATGGTCAGCTTGGCGATGTAGCGCAGGACGCGTTCGTTGTCGTGGTCGTCCGGGGCGCCGAGTTCGGCCTTCATCTTGCCGGCCATGGCGAACGTACGGCGGACGGTCTCGCCGGCCCGGCCCATGCCCTGCGCGTCGGACGAGGTGATGCCGATCGCGCCCAGGTCGTGCAGGACGTCCTCGGCGCCCATGGTGCCGGCGCGGATGCGGTCGCGGGCCATCGCGGCGTCGCCGGGCAGGTCGGTCTTCAGGTCGTGGACGGAGACGATCATGCCGTAGTGCTCGGCGACGGCGTCCCGCCCGAAGGGGAGGGTGGGATTGGTGGAGGAGCCGATGACGTTCTCGACTCCGGCCATTTTCAACACGTTCGGCACGTGTCCGCCGCCGCAGCCCTCGATGTGGAAGGCGTGGATGGTGCGGCCCTCCAGCACCCGCAGGGTGTCCTCGACGGACAGGCACTCGTTCAACCCGTCGCTGTGCAGGGCGACTTGGACGTCGTGTTCCTCGGCGACACGGAGGGCGGTGTCCAACGCCCGTGTGTGGGCGCCCATGTCCTCGTGCACCTTGAAGCCGGAGGCGCCCCCTTCGGCGAGAGCCTCGACCAGTGGGGCGTCGTGCGAGGACGAACCCCGGCCGAGGAAGCCGATGTTGACCGGCCAGGCGTCGAAGGCGTTGAACGCGTGCCGCAGCGCCCAGGGCGAGTTGACGCCGACGCCCCACACCGGGCCGAACTCCTGACCGATGATCGTGGTGACCCCGGAGGCGAGCGAGGCCTCCATGATGCGCGGCGACAGCAGGTGGACGTGGGTGTCGACCGCACCGGCGGTGGCGATGAGCCCTTCGCCCGACACGATCGAGGTCCCGGTACCGACGACGACATCGACCCCGTCGAGGGTGTCGGGGTTCCCGGCCCGCCCGATGGAACAGATCCGGCCTTCCCGGATCCCGATGGACACCTTGCGAATCCCCTGCACGGCATCGATCACGACCACATTGCTGACGACCACATCACAGGTCTCCCGCACGGCGGCGGCCTTGAGATGCAGCCCGTCACGAGCGGTCTTGCCGAACCCGGCGAGAAACTCGTCGCCGTACCGCTGCGAGTCGGCCTCGACACGGACGGTCAGACCGGAGTCACCGAGACGGATGCGGTCGCCGGCGCGGGGGCCGTGGGTGGCGGCGTATTCGTACGGGGTGAGCTGACGAGCTTCGGCGGGGTGGCCTCCGGGGCGGCTCATTGGTCGGCCTCCTGGTCACGGGAGTCGAAGACGTCGACATAGCCGCGGGCGGCGGATCGGCGCGGCATCTCTTCGGGGACGGTCAGGCGGCAGTCACCGAGGCGAACACGAGGGCCATGCACGGCGCCGTACTCGTACGAAATGAGTCGGCGTGCTTCAGCGGGGCGGCTCATCGCCTCGGCCTCCCGGGCAGAGGCATCGCCGACACCTACATAGCCGCGGGCGGCGGATCGGCACGGCACCTCTACGGGAACGGTCAGGCGGCAGCCGCCCAGGCGAACACGCGAGCCGTGCACGGCGCCGGGGTCGCATGGACTGAGCCGGCGGGCTTCGGCGGGGCGGCTCATTGGTCGGCCTCCTCGGTGCCTACGTCGCCGACCCCCCGATAGCCGCACGCGGCAGCGCGGCGCAGTGCCTCCTCGCGGGCGCCCGGAGAGTCCAGGGGGCCGTCGACCAAGCCCGCGAAGCCGATCGCGATCCGCGCACCGCCGATCGGGAGCAGGGCGACCTCCGCCGACTCGCCCGGTCCGAACCGGACCGATGAACCGGCGGGCACCGCCAGCCGCATCCCGTAGGCCGCCGCGCGGTCGAAGTCCAGGCGTGGGTTGGCCTCGAAGAAGTGGAAGTGGGAGGTCACGGAGACGGGCACGGTCGCGGTGTTGGTGACTGTGAGTCGGAGGGTCGGCTCGGGCTCGGTGTGCTCGGGACCGGGGAGGAGGGCTCCTGGGGCGTCGCTTCCGAGTCCGCCGCCGAGGGGGGCGGAGACCACCGCCAGGCGTGAGCCGTCGTCGAAGACGGCCTCTACATGCACCTCGGTGACGACATCGGCGACCCCCGGCAGCACGTCCTCGGGGCCGAGCACGGAACGGGCCGCCTCGATCGCCTCCGCGAGCCTGCGCCCGTCCCGGGCGGCCTCGCAGACGGTGTCCGCGATGAGCGCGGTGGCCTCGGGCACGTTGAGCCGGAGGCCGCGCGCCTTGCGGGCGCGGGCCAGCTCGGCGGCCGAGAACAGCAGCAGCCGGTCGCGTTCCGTGGGGGTCAGTCTCATTCCGGATCCCTCCTTTAGAGCGTCACTCTAAATGGTGAAACCCGGTTGTGGAACGGTTTACGTGCCAGCATCTTCCAGCTCACATTGAGTGTCACTCCAAGAATGAGGTGACCTACCATGCCGATAGAACAGCCCGGCCGTGCCGGCACCGGGGCCGCTGCTACAGAAGTCCCACAGCGCTGAACCTCGGCGAGTTGTTCATGTCAGCCCGCCTCCAGCCCGGGAAGGAACTCGCTCGCTCCGAACGCGGGCTTCAGGTCGGTGAACCACGTCGCGCTCTCGTCGTAGGCCGCGAAGAACGGGCGGTCCACGAGGGACGGGTCGCGGGCCTGGATCAGGTGGAGGACGAAGACCTTCTCGCCGGCGATCTCCGCGATGCCGTCGACGCAGACCTTGCCGGGCATGGCCGACATGACCGGGCCGCGGACCGTGCGGGCGAGGCCGGAGACGCGGGCGTAGGCGTCGCGGAAGATGCGGTGGCCTCGGGCCAGCGGGACGCCGAAGTAGCCCTGGGGGCCGGTGTCGCGCTCCACGAACTGGTAGTACGGGACCGCGCCGAGCGTGGTCGTCTCGTCCCACAACTCGGCCCAGGCCTCGGCGTTGTCGTTGATGCCGGCCACCAGGGGACCCTGGCAGCGGATGACGGCGCCCGTGTCCCGCACCCGGCGCATCGCCTCGCGGACGACGGGCGGGCGCAGTTCCTGCGGGTGGGTGAAGTGGGCCATCAGGGCGAGATGGCGCCCGCTCGCCACCACCTTCTCGAAGAGGCGCAGCAGGTCGTCGGCGTCCCGGTCGGTGGTGAAGCGGTAGGGCCAGAAGGCGAGCGACTTGGTGCCGAGGCGGATCGAGCGGACCGTGTCGATCTCCAGGAGCGGGTCGACGTAGCGGCTCAGTACGTCGGTGCTCATGACCAGCGGGTCGCCGCCCGTGATCAGGGCGCTGGTGACCTCGGGGTGGGCGCGGAGGTAGGCGGACGTGGTGGCGATGTCGTCGGTGGCGATGCGGAGTTCGGACTCGCCGACGAACTGGGGCCAGCGGAAGCAGTAGGTGCAGTAGGCGTGGCAGGTCTGGCCCTGGCGCGGGAAGATCAGCAGCGTCTCGGGGTACTTGTGCTGGAGTCCTTCGAGGCGTTCGCCCTCGTGCGTGGGCACGTTGGCGTCGAGCTGGCCCGAGGGGTGCGGGTTGAGCCGCATCCGGATGTCGTGGGCCGCGCGCAACACGTCGGACTTGGGCGCCTGTTGGGAAAGCAGGTCCGCCATCTGCTTGAGGTCGGGCTCGGGCAACATCCCCGCGTGCGGGAACGTGAGCCGGAAGATCGGGTCGTCCGGCACCGCCGACCAGTCGATCAACTCGTCGACCACGTAGGCGTTCGTACGGAAGGGCAGGACCGAGGAGACCGCCCTGAGGGCGAGCCGGGCGTCGGCCGACAGGGACACGCGCTGGAGCAGACCGTCCAGGTCACGGGGCGTGAAGGCGCGGAAACGGGGGTGGTGCGCTGAACTCATATGTGCCGGGGCCCTCTATTCCGTGACCAGGACCGTAGGCGGCCGTAGTTCCACGAAAGCCGCCGCCTGCGCATCGTACTTCTCCGTGAAGTGGTGGATGAGCCGCACGTGCAGCTCGCTGCGGTCGTCCACCACGATGACCTCGTGCGCCTCGCTACGGCTCAGGGCCCCGCTGTGAGCGGAGAGTTGGTCGAGGCGGCGGCGGGCCAGGTAGGTGACGAGGTCGGGGGCCTCGACGTAGAGGCGGTCGTCCACGTAGACGAAGCGGCAGGTGAACTCCCGTCTCCCGTCGGCCGCGTCGACCAGGGTCACCGGCAGATGGGTGAAGCGGTCCATCGGTTTGCCCTGCTGCCACAGCTCGTCGAAGCGCTGCTCGACGAAGGTGCCGAGCGGGGAGCGGACGGCGACCTCCAACTGGACGCCCTCGCCGGAGAGCCGGCCGACCGTGAGGAAGGACACCAGACAGCGCTCGTCCCAGCGATAGAGGGTGACACCGGGGGAGGTCGAGCACAGCCGTACCTCCAGCAGGCTCCGGGAGTGCTCGTTGAGCCGCTGTGCGAACCGGTCGAGGGTGCGCAGGTTGCGCATGATGTCGCGCCGGATGTCGGCGCTCTGCTCGCCGAGTTCACGGCCGCGCAGGATCACGGCGAGGGAGTCGGGGTCCAGGAGCAGGATCTGCACCCGGGCGCCGTGCGCGGTGGCCGAGCGGACCCCGCGGAAGAGGCGCTCGGAGAACTGCGGGCCGAAGAGGTTGGAGAAGGTGTCGAGCACCTTCACGTTGGACGTGGAGCCGTACACCTGCGCGGCGAACCACTCGTAGTCGAGCCGGGTGTGCTCGCGCACCCGCCCCTCCTGGGCCCGGGAGATCAGCGGGCCGATCACGAAGACGGTGATGACCACGCCCACCAGGTCGGTGCCCAGGTTGAGGGCGAGGTTCTCGCCGTAGCTGTCCATCGAGCCGGCCCGCCACAGCAGGAGTCCGGCGACGGCGGCCAGCAGCACGAGCACCGTGAGGCTCTGCGGGCGGCGCGGGGTGCGCAACGCCCGCACCAGCCACCGCAACCGCGCTATCGGCCCATCACTCACCGCGTCCCCTCCCCCGTGCCCCGCGGAATCAGTGGATACCCGCACGGGGAAGGCGATACGCGTCGAACGGACCATCGGCGCTCGGCCGCAGGTCCGGCTCAGCCCAGCGGGTGCATCCAGCCGTGCTTGTCCACGGCGTCGCCGCGCTGGATGTCGAGGAGGGCCGCGCGGAGCTTCAGGGTGACCTCGCCGGGCTCGCCGCCCGACTGGTGCCACTCGGCGCCGGTGCGCTTGACCGTGCCGACCGGGGTGATGACCGCGGCCGTACCGCAGGCGAAGACCTCGGTGAGGGTGCCGTTCTCGGCGTCGCGCTGCCACTGGTCGACGGAGACGCGGCCCTCTTCGGACTCGTAGCCGAGGTCGCCGGCCAGGGTGAGGAGGGAGTCGCGGGTGACGCCCTCCAGGATGGAGCCGGTGAGGGTGGGGGTGATGATCTTGTCGCCGTAGACGAAGTACAGGTTCATGCCGCCGAGTTCCTCGACCCACTTGCGCTCGACCGCGTCGAGGTAGCAGACCTGCGCGCAGCCCTGCTCGGCGGCCTCGGCCTGGGCGAGGAGGGAGGCGGCGTAGTTGCCGCCGGTCTTGGCGTCGCCCATGCCGCCGGGGACGGCGCGGACGTGGTCCTCGGAGACCCAGATGGAGACGGGCTTGACCCCGCCGGGGAAGTACGCGCCGGCCGGGGAGGCGATGACCAGGAAGAGGTACTCGTTGGCGGGCTTCACACCCAGGCCGACCTCGGTCGCGATCATGAACGGGCGCAGGTACAGGGACTCCTCGCCGCCGTGCGCCGGGACCCAGTCGCGGTCCTGGGCGACGAGCACGTCGCACGCCTCGATGAACGTCTCGACCGGCAGCTCCGGCATGCCGAGCCGGCGCGCGGAGGTCTGGAAGCGGCGGGCGTTCTTCTCGGGGCGGAAGGTGGCGACGGAGCCGTCGGCCTGGCGGTAGGCCTTGAGGCCCTCGAAGATCTCCTGCGCGTAGTGCAGGGTCATGTTCGCGGGGTCGAGCGAGAGCGGGCCGTACGGCACGAGCTGACCGTCGTGCCAGCCGCGGCCCTCGGTCCACTTGATCGTCACCATGTGATCGGTGAAGTGGCGGCCGAACCCGGGGTTCGCCAGAATCGCGTCGCGCTCGGCGGCGGAAAGTGGCGAGGCCGAGGGCTTGAGCTCGATCGTGGGCGTCGTCATGAGTGGTTGTCCTTCACCGGTTGTGTGTGACGGGCCGCGCTCACGCCCCTCGACTGCCAGTGGCCAGTGTTAGGACGTCCGAGCATTCCCTCATTCCGCGGCTCCGCGTTCGATTATCGCGCGCGGTGGACCGTGGACGAAAACGGCGTGAATGCGACCCAGGGATGATGGTGGCACCCGGCGGGGACGTAAGAAAAGCCGCCGGGTGCGGTTGCGACCCGGCGGCTTCGAATCACTGCGAGAGATTGCCAGAGATTTCGAGCGGTGCGGCGGGTCAGCCGGCTACTCGTACGGCGAGCGCGTCGCCGATCTCGGTGGTGCTGCGCGCGGGCTTGCCGGTGCGCTCCGCGAGGTCGGCGGAGACGGCCTCCTCGATGCGGACGGCCTCGGCGTCGTAGCCGAGGTGGCGCAGCAGGAGGGCGACGGACAGGACCGTGGCGGTGGGGTCGGCCTTGCCCTGGCCCGCGATGTCCGGCGCGGAGCCGTGCACCGGCTCGAACATCGAGGGGAACTCGCCGGACGGGTTGATGTTCCCGCTCGCGGCGACGCCGATGCCGCCGGAGACGGCCGCGGCGAGGTCGGTGATGATGTCGCCGAAGAGGTTGTCGGTGACGATCACGTCGAAGCGGGCCGGGTCGGTGACGAGGTAGATCGTCGCCGCGTCGACGTGGATGTAGTCGGTGGTGACCTCGGGGAACTCGGCCGCGACCTTGTTGAAGACGTTCGTCCACAGGTGGCCCGCGAAGGTCAGCACGTTGTTCTTGTGGACCAGCGTGAGCTTCTTGCGCGGGCGGGCCTGGGCCCGGGCGAACGCGTCACGGACGACCCGCTCGACACCGAACGCGGTGTTGACGGAGACCTCGGTGGCGACCTCGTGCTCGGTGCCCTTGCGGATGGTGCCGCCGTTACCCGTGTACGGGCCCTCGGTGCCCTCACGGACCACGACGAAGTCGATCTCCGGCTCACCGGCGAGGGGGGTGGCCACACCCGGGAGCAGCTTGCTCGGCCGCAGGTTCACGTGGTGGTCGAAGGCGAAGCGCAGCTTGAGCAGGAAGCCCCGCTCCAGGACACCGGACGGGACGCTCGGGTCACCGATCGCGCCCAGCAGGATCGCGTCGTGCGGCTTCAGCGCGGCCAGGTCGGCGTCGGTGAGGGTCTCACCGGTCGCGTGGTAGCGGCGGGCGCCGAAGTCGAACTCCTTGGTCTCCAGCTTCACGTCCTGCGGAAGGACGGCGGAGAGGACTTTGAGACCTTCGGCCACGACTTCCTGACCGATGCCGTCACCGGGGATCACTGCGAGATCGATGCTGCGAGACATGCCCGCCACCGTACTCCTCGTCCCATGGGATGACATGGGCTGTCCGAGATACGGACAGGCCGAGAGGGCGCGGCGTCGGCCGTTCGACGTACGTTCACCCTTACGCATGGCCCCCGTTGGGCTTAGCTGGGAAATTCATCGACATGGAGACACCCGACGTCGGCATCCCGGAACAGTTGGCGGTCCGGATGAGCATGGCCGAGCAGTACGAGTACCTGCGCACCAAGCTGTCCCGGCGCCGCACGCTGGTGACGGCGGGCGCGGTGGCGGGCGGGCTGCTGACCGGGTGCGCCACCGCCACGGGGACGAACGACACCAAGGGGACCACCTCCTCCCCCGTCCATGGCTCGGCCGTCACGCCCTTCGGCCGTCATCTCGCCTTCGGCGCCGACCCGAAGACCGGGATGCGGATCTCGTGGCAGGTGCCGTTCGCGGTCCGGAAGCCGTACGTCCGCGTCGGGACGAGGCCGGACGACCTGAGCCGCCGGATCACGGCCGAGGTGCGCGCCCTGCACACTCCGGGCCTGACCGGCGTACGCCCGGCCGTCGAGCAGTACTACGTCCACGCGGCCCTGGACGGCCTGCGCCCCGGCACGACGTACTACTACGGCGTCGGCCACGAGGGCTTCGACCCGGCCGCTCCGGCCCACCGCTCGACGATCGGCTCCTTCCGTACGGCGCCGGCGAGCCCGGGGAAGTTCGTGTTCACGGCCTTCGGCGACCAGGGCGTGAGCAACGCGGCCGTCGCCACCGACCGTGTCGTCCTGCGCCAGAACCCCGCCTTCCATCTGCACGCCGGTGACATCTGCTACGCGGACACCAACGGGCAGGGCAAGAAGACGGACGGCTACGACCCGACGTACTGGGACCTGTTCCTCAAGCAGAACGAGGGCGTCGCCCGGTCCGTCCCGTGGATGGTGACGACCGGCAACCACGACATGGAGGCCTGGTACTCCCCCGACGGCTACGGCGGCCAGCTCGCCCGCTGGTCCCTCCCGGACAACGGCTTCGACCCGACGCACGCGCCGGGCGTGTACTCCTTCGTCTACGGCAACGTCGGCGTCGTGGCGCTCGACGCGAACGACGTGTCGTACGAGATCACCGCCAACCTCGGCTACACGGGCGGGAAGCAGACGGCGTGGCTGGACGACAGGCTGCGTGAGCTGCGGGCGGACAAGGGGATCGAGTTCGTCGTGGTCTTCTTCCACCACTGCGCCTACTCGACCTCCACGCACGCCTCGGACGGCGGGGTGCGCGCGGAGTGGCTGCCGCTGTTCGCGAAGCACCAAGTGGACCTGGTGATCAACGGGCACAACCACGTGTACGAGCGGACCGACGCCATCCGGGACGGCTCGGTCGGCCGGGCGGTACCGATCGGCGCGTCCACCGATCCGACGAAGGACGGGATCGTCTACGTCACGGCGGGCGGCGGCGGCCGGGATCTGTACGGCTTCCCGGCGGGCGTCAAGGAGAGCTACGAGGGGCACGTCACGCGGCACGGGACGGTCGACACCGTGCAGTGGGCGAAGGGGCAGCACACCAAGGCGGAGACGGTGGAGTGGTCGCGGGTGCGCTACCGGGGCTTCTCCCTGCTCTCGGTGGAGGCGGAGAGCGGCGGCACGCCCAGGCTCACGGTGTCGGCGCTGGACGAGAACGGCAGGCGCATCGACCACTTCGAGGTGCGGCGCGGTCGGTGAGACCGCGCCGCACCCCGTGCGGGCGCGGCTCCCGGCTTCTCAGTGGTGGTGCTCAGCGGTGTTACCGCGGCTCAGTGGCCGGTCTCGCCGCCGTTGTCGCGGCGGTCGAGGGCGCGCTGGAGGGCGGCGGCGGCGTTCTTGCGCTCGGACTCGCTGGTGCGGGACACGTGGCGGACTCGGCGGCGGACGGTCGTCTCGGCCATGGAGAATCGACTCCTTCGATACATCCTGGAGTGCGGAAAGGGGTTACGAGACGCCGGAGTTGGGCGGGGAGCCACGGACCGCAGGGGTTGCCTGCACGGTGTCCGGCTCACGACCGCCATTCGCTGGGTCGAGCGAGACGTTCGGCTCCTACAAAGCTAGGACAGGACCGCGCATCTGTCTCCACAATTACTCGGACTTCCTACTATCTGAGACGGTGAAACGAGTCACGTACCTCTGACCTGCGGTTTCAGAGAACGTCCCCGTCACGCCAGTCGAAGAGGAGATCGCTGCCGAGGTCGAGGGGCCCGGCGAGCGCGGGGCGGACGTACGTGCTGTCCTCCTCCTCGGGCAGGTGGACGATCCCGTCCGGGCCGAGCGCGGAGATCTTGCCGCCCCACAGCCGCCAGCCGCGCGCGGTGTAGAGGCGGGCCCCGACGTCACTCGCGCCGAGCAGACCGACGTCGTAGGCATGATCGACGATCCGCTCCAGCTCGGCCATGACCCGCCCGCCGTGCCCCCGACGACGGACGTCGGGCCGTACGCCCACCCCCTCCACATACCCGACCCGCAGCCAGCGCCCCCGATACCGCACCCGGCGCATCACGACCGAGCCGTGCGCGAGAAGCCCGGTGTCGTCGCCGAGCAGGGCATGGACCCCACCGAGCCCGTGCTCCCAGTCCTGGTCGGTGAGGTCACCGGCGAAGGCGGCGTCCAGCAGCGCGCGGGCGGCGCGGAGGTCGGCCGGGGTGAGGTCGGCCGTGTGGGCGGTGCGCATACGGATGGTCACGGGGTCAGTATCGGAGACGGGGGCTCAGCGCGTGGCCGTCATCGCCGTGATCACCGCTCGGGACACGAAGAGGAACGTGAGGGGCCGGGCAACTGCCCGGCCCCTCATGCCACTTGACCGCTTGTCAGCCCATGTGCGGATACGTGTAGTCCGTCGGCGCCACCAGGGTCTCCTTGATGGCTCGGGTCAGGGTCCAGCGGGTCAGGTTCTGCGGGGCGCCGGCCTTGTCGTTGGTGCCGGAGGCTCGGCCGCCGCCGAAGGGCTGTTGGCCTACGACCGCGCCGGTGGACTTGTCGTTGATGTAGAAGTTGCCGGCCGCGTAGCGGAGCTTCTCCATCGTGTACGCCGCCGCCGCGCGGTCGCCCGCGATCACCGAGCCCGTCAGGGCGTAGTCGGAGACCGACTCCATCTGGGTCAGCATCTCGTCGTAGTTCTCGTCGTCGTAGACGTGCACGGCGAGGAAGGGGCCGAAGTACTCGGTGGTGAACACCTCGTTGGCCGGGTCGCTGCACTCGACGACGGTCGGGCGGACGAAGTAGCCGACCGAGTCGTCGTACGAACCGCCCGCGACGATCGTGCAGTTGGGGTCCGCCTTCGCGCGGTCGATGGCCGCCTTGTTCTTGGCGAACGCGCGCTCGTCGATGACCGCGCCGATGAAGTTGGCGAGATCGGTGACGTCACCCATCGTCAAGTAGTCGACCTCGGCCGCGAACTCCTCCTTGAAACCGGAGTTCCAGATGGAGGCCGGGATGTAGGCGCGGGAGGTGGCGCTGCACTTCTGGCCCTGGTACTCGAAGGCACCCCGGGTCAGCGCGGTCTTCAACACCGCCTTGTCGGCGCTCGGGTGGGCGACGACGAAGTCCTTGCCGCCGGTCTCGCCGACCAGGCGCGGGTAGGTGCGGTACTTCTCGATGTTGGCACCGACCGTCTTCCACAGGTGCTGGAAGGTCTTGGTGGAACCGGTGAAGTGGATGCCCGCCAGGTCGCGGTGTTCCAAGGCGACCTTCGACACCTCGATGCCGTCGCCGGTGACGAGGTTGATGACACCCTTGGGGAGACCGGCTTCCTCCAGCAACTGCATGAGGAGGACGGCCGCGTGGGTCTGGGTCGGGCTCGGCTTCCAGACGACCACGTTGCCCATGAGTGCCGGGGCCGTCGGCAGATTGCCCGCGATCGCCGTGAAGTTGAACGGCGTGATCGCGTAGACGAAGCCCTCCAGCGGGCGGTGGTCGAGCCGGTTCCAGACGCCCGGGGAGTTCGCCGGGGGCTGCTCGGCGAGCAGGTCGCGGGCGTACTTGACGTTGAAGCGCCAGAAGTCGACCAGTTCGCAGGGACAGTCGATCTCGGCCTGCTGGGCGGTCTTCGACTGGCCGAGCATGGTGGACGCGGCGAGGGTCTCGCGCCACGGGCCGGACAGCAGTTCGGCCGCGCGCAGGATGATCGCGGCGCGGTCGTCGAAAGACATCGCGCGCCAGGCGGGCGCGGCGGCGAGGGCCGCGTCGATCGCGTCCTGGGCGTCGTCCTGGGTGGCGTTGGCGTAGGTGCCGATGCGGGCCTTGTGGTTGTGCGGCTGGACGACGTCGACGCGCTCGCCGCCGCCCATCCGCTTCTCGCCACCGATGGTCATCGGCAGGTCGACCGGGTTCTCGGCCAGCTCCTTGAGCTTGGCCTCCAGACGGGCCCGCTCGGGAGAGCCGGGCGCGTAGCCGTGCACCGGCTCGTTGACGGGGGTGGGGACCTGGGTCACAGCGTCCATGGGATCCGTAACTCCTTGTACGTGAGCGGGTGTTCGGGCTTCAGGTATCCGGGTGCTCGGTCAGCCCTTGGTGAGGGTCGAGCGGGCGAAGAAGAGGAGGTTGGCCGGCTTCTCCGCGAGACGGCGCATGAAGTAGCCGTACCAGTCGGTGCCGTAGGCGGTGTAGACGCGCATGCGGTGGCCCTCGGCGGCGAGGCGCAGGTGCTCGTCGCCGCGGATGCCGTAGAGCATCTGGAACTCGTACTCGTCGGGCTTGCGGCCCGCGCGCCGGGCGAGTTCCTGGGCGATGGAGATCAGGCGCGGGTCGTGGGAGCCGATCATCGGGTAGCCCTCACCCTCCATCAGGATCCGCAGAATCCGGACGTACGCCTTGTCGATCTCGTGTTTCTGCTGGTACGCGACCTCGGCGGGCTCCTTGTAGGCGCCCTTCACCAGCCGGACGCGGCTGCCGGCCTCGGCGAGGCGGCGGGCGTCTGCCTCGGTGCGGAAGAGGTAGGCCTGGATGACACAGCCGGTCTGCGGGAAGTCCTTCCGCAGCTCCTCGTGGATCGCCAACATCGAGTCGAGGGTGGTGTGGTCCTCGGCGTCGAGTGTGACGGTCGTCCCGATGGCGGCGGCGGCCTCGACGACGGGCCGGACGTTGGCGAGGGCGAGTTCGTGACCACCGGCCAGCGCCTGGCCGAACATGGACAGCTTGATCGACATCTCGGCGCGCGTCCCCAGCTCCAGTTCCTTGAGCCGGTCGACGAGCTGGAGGTAGGCGTCGCGGGCGGCGGCGGCCTGTTCGGGGGTGGTGATGTCCTCGCCGACGACGTCCATCGTCAGTTCCAGGCCCTTGGCGGTGAGGTCCTGGACGATCGGCACGATCTCGTCGACGGTCTCGCCGGGGATGAAGCGGTCTACGACCTGCTTGGTCACCGGCGCCGCCGAGATCAGCCGACGCATCCGATCGCTGCGCGAGGCGGCGAGAATCACGGGACCCAGCACGGGGCACCTCCACAGAACCAAACAGACAGGACCACCGTGAAACCTAGGTACCCCTCCGATCGTCGACCATCGACACCTGTCACGCATCCGTGCCGCAGATCTCAGACAGATGTATGAAGACGCCGCGGGAATGCGGGAGAATGCCCGGGTGACATCCGATTCCAGAGGCGACTACCAGGAGCTCGTCGACGAGATCTCCGAGCTGCTCGGCGCCCCGGCGACGCTGGAGAGCCGTGACTTCGAGCTGATCGCCTTCGGGGCCTACGACGGTGAGGGCGACCTGGACGCGTCCGCGCTGGACCCGGTCCGCACCCGCTCGATCCTGACCCGGCGCTCGACGGCCGCCGTCCGGACCTGGTTCGAGGGGTTCGGCATCACGCGGGCGACCGGGCCGGTCCGGATCCCGCCCACCCCCGAGGCGGGCGTCTACCGGGGGCGGATCTGCCTGCCGGTCCGCCATCGGGGTGTCGTCCTCGGCTACGTCTGGCTCCTGGACGACGACCCGGGCCCCACCCCCGCGCAGTTGGACGCGGCCATGGCGGTGACGGCCCGCATCGGCGCGCTGCTCGCGGACGAGGCGCAGCACGGGGCGGATCTCAGCCGGGAGCTGCGGGCCGTGCTGACCGCCGAGCGCGGGTGGCAGGGGGACATGGCGGTGGCGGCCCTGCGGACGGCCCTCGGCACGCGCGGCGACGGGCCGTACGCGCTGGTGTGTGTCGCCCCGTGGCCCTCCGCCGATCCGGACGACGCCCCATCGGCCCGTACGGTGCCGCACGCGACCGCGCTCTGCACGGTCCCGTGGGGGACGGCGGAGCAGTGCCTGGCGGTACTGGTCCGGCTGCGCACGACGGACGTGGGGACTCCGGCGACTACGGCCGCCACCCGTCTCCTGGAGGAGCGCGCCCGGGCGGCCGGCATCGGCGCCCCGCGCACCGGCCTCACCGATCTGGCCACGGCCTGGCAGGAGGCCACGGCGGCGTGCCGCGCGGCCCTCGCGGAATCCCGCTTCGCGCCGGTGGCCGACTGGTCCCGCATCGGCCCGTACCGCCTGCTGACCTCCCTCTCCCCGGAGTCCACCCACGACCCGGCCGTGGCCCCCCTCCTCTCCCCCGCCCACCACGAACTCGCCCGCACCGCCGAGGCGTACCTCGACCGCGCGGGCCAAGCGGGGCGTACGGCGGCGGAGTTGGGCATCCACCGGCAGACGCTGTACTACCGGCTGTCCCGGGTGGAGCAGTTGACGGGGCTGGACCTGGACGACGGGGAGGACCGGTTGTTGCTGCACATGGTGTTGAAGGGGGCGCGGTTGTAGTCCGGGCGGCCGCCGGGGTGATCCACTGCCTGGCATGCCGCTGCTGATGCTCGATCTGGACAACACCCTCGTCGACCGTGACGCCGCGTTCCGGGAGGCGGCGTCGGAGTTCCTGGCAGCGCACGGCCTGCCGGAGGCGGACCTGGGTTGGCTGATGTCGGCCGACGCGAGCGGATACACACCGAGGCGGACCATCGCACGGGCGATGACCGACCGCTACGGCAGCACCGTCGCCCCCGCCATCCGGACCCTCCTCGACCATGGCGCCGCCGACCACGTCACCCTGCCCGACATCACCCGCGCGGCCCTCACCGAGGCCACCGCCGAGGGCTGGACCTCCGTGATCGTCACCAACGGCCGTGTCGCCCAACAGGAGTTGAAAATCCGGACCGTCGGCCTCGACTCCCTCGTCCACGGCTGGGTCATCTCCGAGGCGGCGGGCTACAAGAAGCCCGCACCGGAAATCTTCCACGCGGCGGCGACCGCGGTCGGGGCGTCTCTGCGGGGCGCGTGGATGATCGGGGACTCGGCACACGCCGATGTTCTCGGGGCGGCGGGGGTGGGGGCGTGCAGCGTGTGGGTGTCGGGCGGGCGGACGTGGACGGAGGGGGCGTATCGGCCTACGGGGGTCGCCTTGGACGCGGCAAGCGCTGTCCATCAGGTACTTGGCGGCTGAGGCAGGTCCGTCACGACCGCCGCGACCCAGCACGAGTTGGGAAGAATCGGCGGCTACCGAGGCGGGGCTGGCGCTTCGTCCCGGAGAGGCCGACCCGGCGGGCCCACACTCGTCGCCTCCGACGCGGCCACCGCCGTCCGTCAAGTGCCCGACGGCTTAAGCAAATCCGCCACCGCCGCTACCCCCTCCCCGATCCCACGCACCGTCACATTCCCGAAACCCAATACGAGTTGACCGGGATCGGCAGACCCCGACGCGCGGCACGTGCTCATGCCGTAGAGGCCGACCCCGCGAGCGCGCGCCTGTGTGACGACCGTCTCCTCGTCGAGGCCGGGCGCGAGGTGGGCCACCGCGTGGAAGCCTGCTGCCAGGCCCGAGAGGGTTGTGGTTGGGGCGTGTTCGGTCAGGGCGGTGATCAGGGCCGTGCGGCGGGACGCGTAGGTCGTGCGCATGCGGCGGAGGTGGCGGTCGTAGCGGCCGGACTCGATGAGGCGGGCCAGGGCCAGTTGGTCCAGGGTCGGGGAGCCACGGTCGCTCGCGTGCTTCGCCTCCGTGACGGGGGCCATGAGTGCCGGTGGGCAGAGCAGCCAGCCGATGCGGAGGGCGGGGGCCAGGGACTTGCTGACCGTGCCGATGGAGATCACGCGGTCGGCGGCGAGACCCTGGAGCGTGCCCACCGGCTCCCGGTCGTAGCGGAACTCCGCGTCGTAGTCGTCCTCGATGACATAGGCGTCCTCGCGCATCGCCCACTCGATCAGGGCCAAGCGGCGAGAGGGGGCCATCACCACTCCGGTCGGCCACTGGTGGGCCGGGGTGACGATCACCGCGTCCGCGCCGGTCGCCGCCAACCGCCGTACGTCCACGCCCTGTTCGTCGACCGGTACCGGTACCGCCGTCAGGCCGGCCGCGTCCGCCGCCGCCCGCGCGACGGCCGGGCCGCCCGGGTCCTCGTACGCCACCACCCGCGCCCCGGCACGGGACAGCGTGCCCAGCGCCAGCCCGAGACCCTGCGCGTAACCGGAGCAGATCACGGTCCGGGCGGGCTCCGCACAGGCGGCACGCACCCGGCGCAGATAACCCGCCACCACCTCACGGAGGGCCGAACTGCCGCGCGGATCACCGTAGTCGAGGTCCGCCGTCGGTATCGTCCGGGCCGCCTCGCGGGTCGCCCACAGCCAGTCGGTGAACGGGAAGGAGGCCAGGTCGGGCACGCCGTGCCGGAAGTCGGCGGTCAAGTGGGGGCGGGTGGGGGGTGGTTCGGCTTCCGGTGACTTCGGGATGTGGGCGCCGGTCGCGACCCGGGTGGCCGAGCCGACGCGGGTGACCAGATAGCCCTCGGACTGGAGTTGGGCGTAGCAGTCCTGGACCAGGCCGCGGGACAGGCCGAGTTCGCGGGCGAGTGCGCGGGAGGAGGGGAGGCGTTCGTCGGCGCGCAGCCGGCCCGTGCGGATCGCGTCCCGCAACTGCCCCTCCAACTGCGCGCACAGCCGCTCCTCGCTGTCCCGGTCGACGGACAGGAGCAGCTCGGGTGACAAACCGGCCCACTGCGGTGGCATGGAATTGGAGCTTACCGGCGGTCCGGTCGGAATCTAGTGTCGATGCCATGGCGACCCACACGGACTCCCCGAGCACCGAGCCGATGACCTCCAACTCCGGCCCCTCCGAAGCCACTTCAGGCCCTCGCCCTCCGCTCCTCTCCCGCCCCCTCCTCCTCCGCTTCGTGAGCATGGTCGGCGCGAGTCTGAGCTTCTTCCTTCTCCTCTCGGTCGTACCGGCGTACGCCGCCGAGCGGGGCGGCGGGGGCGCGGCGGGGCTCGCGACCGGTTCGCTGATGCTCGCGACGGTGCTGGGCGAGCTGGTCACGCCCCGGCTGGTGGCCCGCTTCGGGTACCGACTGACCCTGATGGCCGGGCTGTTCCTGCTCGGTGCACCGGCACTGGCGCTGACCGTCTCCGGGCAGGCCGCCTGGATCGCCGCGGTGTGCTTCGTGCGCGGGCTCGGTTTCGCGCTGTCGATCGTCGCGGGCGGCGCGCTGACCGCGTCGCTGATCCCGGACGAACGCCGGGGCGAGGGGCTGGCGTTGGTGGGTGTGGTGTCCGGCGTGCCGTCGTTGGTCGCGCTGCCGCTGGGGCTGTGGCTGGCCGGGCGCGTGGGGTACGGCCCGGTCGCGGTGGCCGGCGGCCTCGCGGCGCTGGCCGCGATCGTCTTCGTCCTCGGCCTACCGAATGGCGCGGACCGCGCGGACCGCTCCAAGCAGCCGCTGGGTGTCGTACGAGGTCTGCGAACTGGCGCCCTGCTGCGGCCTGTTGTGGTCTTCGCGGCCACCGCCACCGCCGCTGGGATCGTGGTCACCTTCCTGCCGCTGGCCGTCCCTTCGGCCTCCGCCGGAGTCGTCGCGGTGGCCCTGTTCGTACAGCCCGCCGCGTCGACCCTGACGCGCTGGCTGGCGGGCCGATACGGCGACCGGCACGGCAGCGACCGGCTCGTCCTGCCCGGCCTGCTCCTGTCGGCGCTCGGCGTCCTGGTCATCGCCCTCTCCGGCGACCCGGTCGCGGTGATCACCGGTACGGCCCTGTTCGGCGCGGGCTTCGGCATCACCCAGAACGCCACCCTGGCCCTGATGTACACCCGCGTCTCCGCCACCTCGTACGGCACGGTCAGCGCCCTCTGGAACCTGGCCTACGACGGCGGCATGGGCCTCGGCGCGGCCGGCTTCGGCCTCACGGCGGGCCTGACCGGCTACCCGTGGGCCTTCGCTCTGACCGCCCTGCTGATGCTGGGCGCGGTGGCCCCGGCCCTGCGGGACCGGCGGGTCACTGCGCCGTCCGCGCACTCTCCAGTACCTGACGGAGACCCTCGGTGAGCCGGTCCGCGTCGGGTGCGGTCTTCGGGTCGAAGGTCCACTGCATGATGAGACCCGACATCAGGATCATGTAGAACGAGCCGAGCGTGTCGGCGGTCTCGTCCGACACCTCCTCCTCCGGCACAGCCATCAGCAGCGAGACCAACCCTCGGCCGCCCTCGCGCTGCGCGAGCGACAACTGATCGCGAGCCTCCGGCAGTTGGTCTCCCATCGCCATGATCTCCCCGCTGAGCCGCCACATCGAGCCCGGCTCGCGGAGGGAGGCGACGACGTTCGACCACACCTCCCTGAACCGCTCCAGCGAGCCAGGCGCCCCGACGAGCCGGTCACCCCACTCGAAGGACATCTCGTCCACCAGGGAGACGTACGCCTGAGCCAGCAGCGCGTCCTTCGACCCGTAGTGATAGCCGATCGACGCGAGATTCGTCCCCGACTCCTTCACGATGTCGCGCGCCGTCGTACGCGCGAACCCCTTCTCCAGCAGGCAGCGCTTCGCGCCCTCCAGCAGATCCTCACGGTGTCCCATGCCCGCCACCCTACCGCCGATCCATACAGACGTCCCAGACACGTGACTTATACGTTCGTTCTAGACAAGCGTTTAAGACGTGCGTACATTCGCTCTCATGACGAACTCGACGAACCCCGCGAGCACCCCCAACTCCCGTGCCGGGCGACGGGAATGGACCGCGCTCGGCGTCCTGATGCTGCCGCTGCTGCTGGTCTCCATGGACGTCTCCGTCCTCTACTTCGCCATCCCGGCGATCAGCGCGGACCTGGAGCCCAGCGGCACCCAGCAGTTGTGGATCTTCGACATCTACGCCTTCGTCCTGGCCGGCCTGCTGATGACGATGGGCTCGATCGGTGACCGCATCGGCCGCCGCCGGCTCCTCCTGATCGGCGCCGCGGCCTTCGGCACCGCGTCCTTCATCGCCGCCTACGCGAACAGCGCCGAGACCCTGATCGCCGCTCGCGCGATCCTCGGCATCGGCGGCGCCACCCTGATGCCCTCGACCATGGCGCTGCTGCGCACGATGTTCACCGACCCAGGCCAGCGCGCGAAGGCGATCGGTCTGTGGTCCGGCGTGATGACCGCCGGTGTCGCGCTCGGCTCGGTGCTCAGCGGTGTGCTGGTCCAGTACTTCTGGTGGGGCTCGGTCTTCCTGATCAACCTGCCCGCGATGGCGCTGCTGCTGGTCCTCGGCCCGTTCCTGCTCCCCGAGTCCAAGAACCCCGCCCCCGGCCGCTTCGACTGGCAGAGCGTCCCGCTGTCCCTGGCCGCCGTACTGCCCGTGATCTACGGCCTCAAGGAGATCCCGTCCGAGGGCTGGCACGCCCAGTACGTCGTCTCGATCACCGTCGGCCTGCTCTTCGCGGCCCTCTTCGTCCACCGCCAGCGCACCGCGGCCTCCCCGATGATCGACCCCGCGCTGTTCCGCGGCCGGGGCTTCGCCCCCTCCGTCGTCCTCAACCTGGTCTCCGCCTTCGGGATGATGGGCTCGGCCTTCTTCACCACGCAGTACCTGCAGTCGGTGCTCGGCAAGAGCTCGATGGAGGCGGCCCTGTGGGCGCTGCTGCCCTCGGTGCCGATCGGCATGGCGGCCCCGCTGGCAACCACCCTCGTACAGAAGGGAGTCGACCGCGCCTACGTCGTCGCGTCCGGCTTCGCGATCGCCGCGACCGGCTACGGCATGCTCGCCCTCACCGGCACCGACTCCCTCTGGCTGGCCCTGGCCGCCGCCGGTGTCCTCGCCTCCGGGATCGTCATGGTGATGTCCCAGATCATGGACCTCGCGATGGGCAGCGCACCGGTGGAGAAGGCGGGCGTCGCCTCCTCGCTGATGGAGACCGGCGCGGAGTTCGGCGGCGCGCTCGGCATGGCGGTCCTCGGCTCCATCGGTACGGCCGTCTACCGCCACGGCATCCCGGCCTCGGCCCCCGCCCCGGCCCATGAGACCCTCGGCGGCGCCCTCGCCGTCGCCCGCCGACTGCCGGGGCACACGGGAGACGCCCTGACCGCGACCGCCCGGCAGGCCTTCACCGACGGCATGCACGGCGCGGCGATCGCGGGCGCGGTGCTGCTGCTGGGCGCGGCCTTCGCGGCGGCGCGGACCCTGCGGGGGCTACGGGTGCCGGCACCCGAGCCGGTGGCGGCACACCCGCAGGAAGCGCAGGCGTGACGTCCCAACACACAGGAACGCCGGGCGGGTTGAGGATCACCTCCTCAACCCGCCCGGCGTTCACATATGGCTCAGGCCAGGTTCACCGAACGAGCCGACGTGGCCCCGATCTCCTCGGCCACCTCGGACAGCACACCCGCGGCAACCGTGTCGTCGACGGTCAGGACAGCCAGCGCCTCGCCACCCGCGACCGAGCGGGACACCTGCATACCGGCGATGTTGATACCCGCCTCGCCGAAGACACGGCCGACCGTGCCGACCACACCGGGACGGTCCTCGTACCGCAGCACCACCATGTGGTCGGCGAGCGCGAGGTCGACGTCGTAGTCGCCGACCGCGACGATCTTCTGGAGGTTCTTGGGACCGGCCAGCGTGCCGGAGACCGCGACCTCCTCGCCGGTGCCGAGCGTGCCGCGCACGGTGACCACGTTGCGGTGGTCGGCGGACTCGGAGCTGGTCGTCAGCCGGACCTCGACACCGCGCTCCTGCGCGAACAGGGGGGCGTTGACGTACGACACGGTCTCGTCGACGACGTCCTCGAACACGCCCTTGAGCGCGGAGAGTTCGAGCACCTTGACGTCGTGCTGGGTGATCTCGCCGTAGACCTCGACGTCGAGGCGGACCGCGACCTCGCCCGCGAGGGCGGTGAAGATGCGGCCGAGCTTCTCGGCGAGCGGCAGGCCCGGCTTGACGTCCTCGGCGATGACACCGCCCTGTACGTTCACCGCGTCCGGGACCAGTTCACCGGCGAGCGCGAGGCGCACCGAGCGGGCGACCGAGACACCGGCCTTCTCCTGCGCCTCGTCGGTGGAGGCGCCGAGGTGCGGGGTGGAGACGACCTGGTCGAACTCGAAGAGCGGGGAGTCCGTGCAGGGCTCCTTCGCGTACACGTCGAGTCCGGCGCCGGCGACGCGGCCCTCCTTGAGCGCGGAGTACAGCGCCTCCTCGTCGACGATCCCGCCGCGCGCGGCGTTGACGATGCGGACGGTCGGCTTGACCTTGCGCAGCGCCTCGTCGCCGATCAGACCGACCGTCTCGGGGGTCTTGGGCAGGTGCACGGTGATGAAGTCGGAGACTTCGAGCAGCTCGTCCAGGGAGAGGACCTTGACGCCCATCTGCGCGGCTCGGGCAGGCTGGACGTAGGGGTCGTAGGCGACGACCTTCATGCCGAACGCGGACATGCGCTGGGCGACCAGCGCGCCGATGCGGCCGAGGCCGACGACGCCGAGGGTCTTCTCGGCCAGTTCGACGCCGGTGTACTTGCTGCGCTTCCACTCGCCGTTCTTCAGCGCGGCGTTGGCCTGCGGGATGTGGCGTGCGGTCGCCAGCAGCAGACCGCAGGCCAGCTCGGCGGCGGTGACGATGTTCGAGGTGGGAGCGTTGACGACCATCACGCCGGCCTTGGTGGCGGCGGAGACGTCCACGTTGTCCAGGCCGACGCCGGCTCGTGCGACGACCTTCAGCTTCCGTGCGGCGGCGACCGCCTCGGCGTCGACCTTGGTGGCCGAGCGGATCAGGATCGCGTCCACGTCGGCGATCGCGGGGAGCAGTTCGGCTCGGTCGGCGCCGTTGCAGTGCCGGATCTCGAAGTCCGGGCCGAGGGCGTCCACGGTCGCGGGCGACAGCTCTTCAGCGATGAGTACGACAGGTTTCGAGCTCACGTGAGTCCTCACAAGTCCATTGCGTGCGGACGGCCGTCCCGACGGCCGCAGGCGGTGGAGGGTACTGGCCGCGTTGGAGACGCACGACGCTGTGGGCCTGACGCGTATGTAGTACGGCAGTGTAGTGGCGCGCCGACAGTCGTCTTACGCCTCTGCGGAAGGATCACCCATCCGTGGCTGGACGGGTTGGACAAAGGGGCCGGAGCGCGCGCTCCGGCCCCTCGGCCTCAGGCCTTACGCCTCTTCGTCCACCCAGCTCATCAGCTTGCGGAGCTGCTTGCCGGTGGTCTCCAGCAGGGACTCGGCGTCCTTCTGCTTGTACTCGTTGTACTTCTTCAGGCCGCCGTGGTACTCGGCCATCCACTCACGGGCGAAGGTGCCGTCCTGGATCTCGGCGAGGACCTGCTTCATCGTGGCCTTGGTGTCGTCCGTGATGATCCGCGGGCCGGTGACGTAGTCGCCCCACTCGGCGGTCTCGGAGACCGACCAGCGCATCTTCTCCAGGCCGCCCTCGTACATGAGGTCGACGATCAGCTTCAGCTCGTGCAGGCACTCGAAGTACGCGATCTCGGGCTGGTAACCGGCCTCGGTCAGCGTCTCGAAACCGGCCTTGACCAGCGCGGCCGTACCACCGCACAGCACGGCCTGCTCACCGAACAGGTCGGTCTCGGTCTCCTCGGTGAAGGTCGTCTTGATGACGCCGGCGCGGGTGCCGCCGATGCCCTTGGCGTACGACAGCGCGAGCGCGAAGCCGTTGCCGGTCGCGTCCTGCTCGACGGCCGCGATACACGGAACGCCGCGGCCCTCCTCGTACTGGCGGCGCACCAGGTGGCCCGGGCCCTTGGGGGCGACCATGCAGACGTCGATGCCGGCCGGCGGCTTGATGAAGTCGAAGCGGATGTTCAGGCCGTGGCCGAAGAACAGCGCGTCGCCGTCGTTGAGGTTGTCCTTGATGGACTCCTCGTAGACCTGGGCCTGGATCGGGTCCGGCACCAGGATCATGATGACGTCGGCCTCGGCGGCGGCCTCGGACGGCGTCACCACGCGCAGGCCCTGCTCCTCGGCCTTCGCCTTGGACTTGGAGCCCTCGTGCAGACCGACACGGACGTCGACACCCGAGTCACGGAGCGACAGCGCGTGGGCGTGGCCCTGGCTGCCGTAGCCGATGACCGCGACCTTGCGGCCCTGGATGATGGACAGGTCGGCGTCGGCGTCGTAGAACAGCTCGGCCACTTTGGGTTCTCTCCTTGGTGTGCAGGTGTTGCGTCCCACCGTATGACGGCGGCGGGAGGGGAAGTTTCCGGGTCTCGGAATGCGGGCGGCCGACGGCTGCCGGCCGCCCGCATTCCGGTCGTAGACGAATCTTCTACGAGGCTTACGCGGACCGGTCAAGCGCGCGCAGCGAGCGGTCGGTGATGGAGCGGGCGCCGCGGCCGATCGCGATCGTGCCGGACTGGACCAGCTCCTTGATGCCGTACGGCTCCAGCATCTTGAGCATGGCGGACAGCTTGTCGCTGGAGCCGGTGGCCTCGACGGTGACGGCCTCCGGGGAGACGTCGACGGTCTTGGCGCGGAAGAGCTGGACGATCTCGACGATCTGGGAGCGTGTCTCGTTGTCGGCGCGCACCTTCACCAGAACGAGTTCGCGCTGAACGGCGGAACCCGCCTCCAGTTCGACGATCTTGAGCACGTTGACGAGCTTGTTGAGCTGCTTGGTGACCTGTTCGAGGGGGAGTGCCTCGATCACGTTCACCACGATCGTGATGCGGGAGATGTCGGGGTGCTCGGTGACGCCGACGGCGAGGGAGTCGATGTTGAAGCCGCGCCGGGAGAACAGGGCGGTGATCCGGGCGAGGACACCGGGCTTGTTCTCGACCAGGACCGAGAGCGTGTGCTTGGACATTTCTCTTTCGTCTCTCTCGCTCAGTCGTCTTCGTTGTCGCCGAAGTCGGGGCGGACGTCCCGGGCGAACATGACCTCGTCGTTCGAGGTGCCGGCGGCGACCATCGGCCACACCATGGCGTCCTCGTGGACGATGAAGTCGATCACGACGGGGCGGTCGTTGATCGAGTTGGCCTCTTCGATGACCTTGTCGAGGTCGTCGGGGGACTCGCAGCGGATCGCGTAACAGCCCATCGCCTCCGACAGCTTGACGAAGTCGGGGATGCGCGTGCCGGCGCTCGGCTGCTTGCCGTCCGCCTCCGGGCCGCTGTGCAGCACGGTGTTGGAGTAGCGCTGGTTGTAGAACAGGGTCTGCCACTGGCGGACCATGCCGAGGGCGCCGTTGTTGATGATGGCGACCTTGATCGGGATGTTGTTCAGGGCGCAGGTGGTGAGTTCCTGATTGGTCATCTGGAAGCAGCCGTCGCCGTCGATCGCCCAGACCGTGCGGTCCGGGGCGCCGGCCTTGGCGCCCATCGCGGCCGGGACCGCGTAGCCCATCGTCCCGGCGCCGCCGGAGTTGAGCCAGGTGGCCGGCTTCTCGTACTGGATGTAGTGCGCGGCCCACATCTGGTGCTGGCCGACGCCCGCCGCGAAGATCGTTCCCTCCGGGGCGAGTTGGCCGACGCGCTCGATGACCTGCTGCGGGGAGAGCGAGCCGTTGTCGGGCTGCTCGTAGCCGAGCGGGTAGGTCTCGCGCCAGCGGTTGAGGTCCTTCCACCAGGCGCGGTAGTCGCCGGTGTGGCCCTCGCTGTGCTCCTTCTGCACCGCCTGCACCAGGTCGGCGATGACCTCGCGGGCGTCCCCGACGATCGGCACGTCGGCGGCGCGGTTCTTGCCGATCTCCGCGGGGTCGATGTCGGCGTGGACGATCTTGGCGTACGGCGCGAAGCTGTCCAGCTTCCCGGTGACGCGGTCGTCGAAGCGGGCGCCGAGGGCGACGATCAGGTCGGCCTTCTGCAGCGCGGTGACGGCGGTGACCGCACCGTGCATGCCCGGCATCCCCACGTGCAGCTCGTGACTGTCGGGGAATGCGCCGAGCGCCATCAGGGTGGTGGTGACGGGCGCTCCGGTGAGTTCTGCGAGGACCTTCAGCTCGGCGGTGGCCTGTGCCTTGATGACACCGCCGCCGACGTAGAGGACGGGCCGCTTCGCGGCGGTGATCAGCTTGGCGGCCTCGCGGATCTGCTTGGCGTGCGGCTTGGTCACCGGGCGGTAGCCGGGCAGGTCCATGACCGGCGGCCAGGAGAAGGTGGTCTTCGCCTGGAGGGCGTCCTTCGCGATGTCCACGAGGACCGGGCCGGGGCGGCCGGTGGAGGCGATGTGGAACGCCTGCGCGATGGTCCGCGGGATGTCCTCGGCGTTGGTGACCAGGAAGTTGTGCTTGGTGACCGGCATCGTGATGCCGACGATGTCCGCCTCCTGGAAGGCGTCCGTGCCGATCGCCTTGGAGGCCACCTGCCCGGTGATCGCCACGAGCGGCACCGAGTCCATGTGGGCGTCCGCGATCGGGGTCACCAGGTTGGTGGCGCCGGGGCCGGAGGTCGCCATGCAGACGCCGACCCGGCCGGTGGCCTGCGCGTATCCGGTGGCCGCGTGGCCGGCGCCCTGCTCGTGCCGGACCAGGACGTGGCGGACCCGCGTGGAGTCCATCAGGGGGTCGTACGCGGGAAGGATCGCACCGCCGGGGATGCCGAATACGGTGTCGGCCCCGACCTCCTCGAGCGAGCGGATGAGGGACTGCGCACCCGTGACGTGCTCGGGGGCGGACTGCTGTCCTCCGGATCGGGGCCGCGGTTGCGGATGGGCCCCGGTGGCCTGCTCGGTCATCGTCAGTCTCTTCTCGATGCTGAGGGTTTTTGCGAGGTTTGTGCGGGGTTTAGCTGCTGCACGACTGGTGCCTGTGCAACAAAAAACCCCTCGTGCCGTGAGGCAAGCGAGGGGAGCGCGCCGGGTGCGGTCGCTGGGAGTTCCGGGTCCGTCCGGACGTCACCAGCTTCAGCCGACGCGCTTTCCAAGTACGAGAATTCGGGTGCGCATGGCATTGACCCTCCCCCCGGCACGCACCGACTGTCAAGTGGGTGGGACGGGAGTCTCATTATGTGAGCGGAGGGCCGTTCCCCCACCGAGAACCGCGGGCACACCACTGGTGTACACCCCGGAGCCACTACCCGCGAACGCGGGCTCGGCCGGCCCGTGCGGCACCGGATAGTGGCCGCGCGAGAGGGCCCGGCGCAGCCGGTACTCGTCCAGCGGTCCGGAGAAGGCCATGCCCTGCCCGTGCGTGCAGCCCATCGCGCGCAGGGCGACCACCTGTTCCGGCAGGTCCACCCCGTCGGCCACGGACTGCAGCCCCAGGTCTCCGGCGATCCGCAGCAGCCCACTGGTGATCTTGTGCAGTCGCGCGGACTCGACGACGCCCTCGACCAGACCGCGGTCCAGTTTCAGTACGTCCACGGGCAGCCGCCGCAGCGCCGTGATGGCCGCGTAACCGCTCCCGAATCCGTCGAGAGCGATCCGGACCCCGAGTCGCCGCAGCGCGGTCAGGCGCCGCTCCAACTCGTCCAGGGAGACCCGTGGGTCGGTGTCCGACAGCTCGATCACCAGCGAACCGGAGGGCAGCCCGTGCCGGGTCAGTAGGGCCTCGATCGAGCCGAGCGGCATCGAGCGGTCCAGCAGTCGCCGGGCGCTCATCCGGACGCCCACGGGCACGGCGAGCCCGGTGGCGGTCCGCTCGGCGGCCTGCTCCACGGCCTCCTCGAGCATCCAGCGCCCCAGCTCGGCGGTCTTGTCGCTGTCCTCGGCCACCCGCAGGAACTCGGCCGGCGTGAACAGCACCCCTTGTGAGGACCGCCAGCGCGCCTGCGTGGACACCGACGCGATCCGGCCGTCCGTCAGCGACACCACGGGCTGGTGCAGCAGCGCGAACTCGCCGTCGTGCAGCGCGGCCCGCAGCCGGGTGGCCAGCTCCGCCTTCCGTACGACGTCCTGCTGCATCTGGGGCGCGTACAGCTCGACCCGGCCCTTGCCTGCGCCCTTGGCGCGGTACATGGCGAGGTCGGCGTTGCGCAGCAACTCCCCCGCGCCGAGGCCCGGTTCGGCGAAGGCGACGCCGATGGAGGCGGCGACGCGGACATCGTTGCCGTCGATGAGGTACGGCTGGGACAGGGTGAGGCGCAGGCGGTCGGCGAGTTCCATGATGTGCCGCTCGCGGGCGGAGCGGTCCCGGGTGCCGTCGCCGACGATCAGGGCCGCGAACTCGTCGCCGCCGAGCCGGGACGCGGTGTCGCCGTGCCGGACCGAGTCCTGGAGCCTGCGGGCCGCCTGGACGAGGAGTTCGTCCCCGGCCTGGTGGCCGATCGTGTCGTTGACCGCCTTGAAGCCGTCGAGGTCGATGAAGAGCACGGCGGTGCCGCGGTCGGTGGAGCGGCGGCCGGACAGGGCCTGCTGGACGCGCTTGGTGAACAGCGCGCGGTTGGGCAGGTCGGTGAGCGGGTCGTGCTCGGCGTTGTGCTGCAACTGCGCCTGGAGGCGCACTCTTTCGGTCACGTCCCGGCTGTTGAAGATCAGGCCGCCGTGGTGGCGGTTGACCGTGGACTCGACGTTCAGCCAGCCGCCGTCGCCGGACCGGAAGCGGCACTCGATACGGGTGGTGGACTCCTCGAAGGGGCCGGCGGTGAGGAAGCGGCGCACCTCGTGCACCACGCAGCCCAGGTCCTCGGGGTGGATGAGCGAGGCCAGTTCGGTCCCGACCAGTTCCTCGGCGGCCTTGCCGTAGACACCGGCGGCGGCCGGGGAGACGTAGCGGAGGATGCCGTTCGGGGCGGCGATCATGATGACGTCGCTGGAGCCCTGCACCAGGGAGCGGAAGTGGTTCTCCTTCTGGGCCAGTTCCTGGGTGAGGGTGATGTTGTCGAGCAGCATGATGCCCTGGCGCACCACGAGCGCGAGCACCACGCAGCCCGCGGTGATGAGGACCACGCGGTCGGGGCTGCGGCCGTTGAGGACGTTGTAGAGGATCCCCAACGTGCAGACGGCCGCGGCGAGATACGGGGTGAGCGCGGCCAGCGAGCCCGCGATGGGCCGGGTGGCCGGATACCGATCGTGCTCGGCGCCCGGCGCGGGTGCCTGGCGTCGGGTACCGGCCGGCTGTCCGGGCCGGTGCTCGTGCACCACGCGCGTGTGCCCGTCGTCCTCGGGTCGGCTGTGCCGGGGCGCGGCCCAGGGGGCGTACGCGAGGAGCAGCGAACCGGCGAACCAGCCCGCGTCGAGCAACTGGCCCGAGTGGTAGTTGTTGTGCAGCAGCGGTGAGGTGAACAGGGCGTCGCACATCACGGTCAGGGCCAGCGCGCCGATCGCGGTGTTCACGGCGGTGCGGTTGACCGAGGAGCGCCGGAAGTGCAGCGCGAGCACCATGCTGACCAGGGCGATGTCGAGCAGCGGGTACGCCAGCGACAGCGCGGTGTGGGCCACGCTCGGCCCGTCGAACTTGGCGGCCTGGGCCAGCGCGAGGCTCCAGGACAGCGTGAGCAGCGAGCCGCCGATCAGCCAGGCGTCGAGCGCCAGACAGACCCAACCCGCTTTGGTGACCGGTCGTTTGGCGAGGACCAGGAGCCCGACGATGGCGGGCGGCGCGAAGCACAGGAAGAACAGATCGGCGTAACTGGGGCTGGGCACGGGGCGCTGCAGCACGACCTCGTACCACCCCCATACTCCATTGCCCAGCGCCGCCATCGCCGAGGAGAGCGAGAACAGCATCCAGGCGGGTCGAAAGCGGATACGGCGGCTGCGCGCGTAGAGGAGGCACGAGACGGCGGCCGTACCCGCCGCGGCGCTCAGCCCGAAGTCGCCCATGATCAGCGCGAGTTGGGACGACCCCCAGTCGACCGCGGCACCGATGGCGTATCCCGCGCAGACCAGGGCCAGGACGAGTTGCTGGACCAGGCTGCGTCCGCCGCCGGGACCCGGCGGTCGGGGCAGCCGCGCCTCGGGAGAAGTCCGGTCCCGGAGCGCCCCGTTGAGGGTGGTCGTCGGAGACGGTGGCGCGCTCACCGGGCCCTCCCGGTCCGCGTCGCTCCCGGGTCCCGCGGGCCCCGGTGCGCTGGATGGGTGTGCCTCCGGCGGCCGCCCGGCCTTCGGTGATGATGCCCGTGGTCGCCGGGATGTCCGCCGTGGCCGCTGTGACTGCCGTGATTGCCGTGGTGGCCGCGTCTGCGCGCGGCGGTGCGCCAGGGTCGCCGTCGGCGGTCCCGCCGCGTCGGATCGCTCGTCCATAGGCCGTGCATCGCCCGTCGCCCCCCTCACAGTCTGAAATGTCCATCCCCGGCGCCGAACGGTGCGCGGCGCAGCCCCTGCCGGGACGATACACCAGTCTCGTCACTCAGGGACATAGTTCCTCTACGCTCCGTGACGACCAGCGGAGATGCGTGCACGCCCCGCTTCCGGAAGATTGCGGAGGGTACCGGAAGCGGATTGCACGCTTGTTGCGACTACCCCGTGGGTCCTGTCGTAAGGATCACGTTGCGCAGCGGTTCCTGGTTCACGAACCGCCCCAACTGGTCGACAACCAGACGCTTCGCCCTCGGCAGGAACGCCGAGGTGGGCCCGCCGGCATGGGGACTGATCAGCACGCCGGGCGCCTGCCACAACGGGTGCCCCTGGGGCAGCGGTTCGGGGTCGGTGACGTCCAGCGCCGCGGTGATACGGCCGCTCTCCAGTTCCGCGAGCAGCGCCTTGGTGTCCACGACGGGGCCGCGGGCCACGTTGACCAGCAGCGCGCCGTCCTTCATCCGGGCCAGGAACTCGGCGTCGACCAGGTGCCGGGTGGTCTCGGTGAGGGGCGTGGAGAGGATGACGACGTCCGCCTCCGGGAGCAGTGCGGGCAGTTCGGAGAGCGGATGCACCGGTCCGCGCTCGGTGGTGCGCCCGGAGCGCGCCACGCGCGCCACCCGCGCGAGCTCGAAGGGAGTGAGCCGGTCCTCGATGGCGGAGCCGATGGAGCCGTAGCCGACGATGAGGACGGACCTGTCGGCGAGGGCGGGACGGAACCCCCCGAGCCACTCCCCCTTGTCCTGCGCCCGCACGAAGTCGGGGATGCCGCGCAGCGAGGCGAGGATCAGCGTCAGGGTGAGTTCGCCGGTGCTCGCCTCGTGCACTCCCCGCGCATTGCACAGCCGCACACCGGGGCGCAGGTACGTGAGCCCCGGCTGCACATGGTCGATGCCGGCCGAGAGGGTCTGCACGACCTCCACGGAAGCCATCTCCGGCAGCGGCCGCACACCGATCTCGGTGCCCTTCATGTAGGGCACGACGTAGAACACGCAGTCGGCCGGGTCCGCCGGGAACTCCTCACCCCCGTCCCAGAACAGATAGTTCGGCCCCTCCGGAAGCCCCTCGATCTCCTCCGGAGGAATGGGCAGCCACACGTCAGCAGTCATGGTCAGGAGGCTATGTCAGGGCCACACGCGCGCAGAGGTTAGGTTGGGGTGCCGGAAGAGGGAGGGTCACGAGCAGGTGGAGCGCAGGACGATCGGCGCGGGGGCGCTCGCGATGGGGGCCGTCGGACTCGGTTGCATGCCCATGAGTTGGGCGTACAGCGGGTCGCGGCAGCGGGGCGACGAGTCGGTCAGGGCGGTGCACCGGGCGCTCGATCTGGGGATGACGCTGCTGGACACCGCCGACATGTACGGCCCGTTCACCAACGAGCTTTTGTTGGGGCGGGTGTTGAAGGAGCGGCGCGAGGACGCGTTCGTGTCGACCAAGGTCGGTCTGCTGGTCGGCGAGCAGCACATCGTGGCCAACGGCCGCCCCGGCTATGTGAAACGGGCCTGCGACGCCTCGCTGCGCCGCCTCCAGACCGATGTGATCGACCTCTACCAACTGCACCGCGCCGACCCCGAGGTCCCGGTCGAGGAGACCTGGGGCGCGATGGCGGATCTCGTACGGGCGGGAAAGGTACGGGCGTTGGGGATGTGCGCGGTAGGTGCCCGTTCCGCGCGCCGGCCGGGGGCGCGGCTGCATGACGGAACGATCCGCCAACTCCAGCGCGTGCAGCAGGTGTTCCCGGTGACCGCGGTGCAGGCCGAGTTGTCGGTGTGGTCGTCGGAGGCGCTGGACGCGCTGCTGCCGTGGTGCGCGGCGCGCGGGGTCGGTCTGCTGGCCGCGATGCCGCTCGGCAACGGCTTCCTGACCGGCACGCTGACCCCGGGCGAGGGTTTCGAGCCGGACGACCTGCGCGCCAGGCATCCCCGTTTCACCGCGGAGATGACGGCCGCGAACCAGCCGATCGTGGCCGGGCTGCGACGGGTGGCCCGGCGCCACGGCCCGGAGGTCACCCCGGCGCAGGTGGCCCTGGCGTGGGTGCTGGCGCAGGGGCCGCACGTGGTGCCGGTACCGGGCACCAAGCGGGAGCGCTGGGTGACGGAGAACGCGAAGGCCGCGGAACTGCGGCTGACACCGGAGGACCTCACGGAGGTCGCGGAACTGCCGGCGGCGCTGGGTTCCTGGGACTGACCGTCGTACACGGGGCGGGGCCGGATCGTGCGTCGGCGCTCGCCGATCGGGAACCCGCGCGGCGCGAGCGGTGTATGAAAAGAGAACCAGCCGCGGGCACCCGCCCCGTCGAAGGGACCTGATCGTGCAACGACGAGTCGTGTCGGCCACCCTGGCCGTGACCGCACTCCTGCTGACGGCCGGCTGCTCCTCCGACGGCGGAGGATCCCCGGCCGACGCCACCAGTGCGTCATCCGGCGGCGGCGGTACGACGACGGGGGCGTCCCCCTCCGCACAGGCCGCCGAGCGGACCCCGCCCGCCAAGGGCACGGTGAAGGTGCTGCGCACGGTCACCGAGGGGCTGAAGACCCCTTGGGGCCTGGCCCCGCTGCCCGACGGGAACCTGCTGGTCTCCTCGCGCGACGACGGCACCATCTCCCGGATCGCCGAGGCCACCGGCAAGAAGACCGAGCTGGGCACGGTGTCCGGGGTGTCCCCGGCCGGCGAGGGCGGCCTCCTCGGCATCGCGCTCTCCCCGGACTACGCCTCGGACCACATGATCTACGCCTACTTCACCTCGGACTCGGACAACCGCATCGTCCGCATGCTGTACGACGCGAAGAAGCCGGCCGGTGAGCAGTTGGGCGCGCCCGACACCATCTTCAAGGGCATCCCCAAGGGCTATATCCACAACGGCGGCCGGATCGCCTTCGGCCCGGACGGCATGCTGTACGCGGGCACGGGCGAGAGCGGTCAGCGGGGCCTGGCGCAGGACAAGAAGTCCCTGGGCGGCAAGATCCTGCGGCTGACCCCGGAGGGCGACCCCGCTCCGGGCAACCCGTTCCCGAACTCGCCGGTGTACACCTACGGCCACCGCAATGTGCAGGGCCTGGCCTGGGACACCAAGCAGCGGCTGTTCGCCTCGGAGTTCGGCCAGGACACCTGGGACGAGCTGAACGCGATCAAGCCGGGCGACGACTACGGCTGGCCGAACGCCGAGGGCAAGGCCGGCAACCCGAAGTACCACAACCCGATCACCCAGTGGCACACGGACGACGCCTCCCCCAGCGGCATCGCCTATGCCGAGGGCTCCATATGGATGGCGGGGCTGAAGGGCCAGCGCCTGTGGCGCATCCCGCTGGACGGCACCAAGGCGTCGGCCGCCCCGCAGGCCTTCCTCACCGGCGAGTACGGCCGGCTGCGCACGGTGGTGTCGGCCGGTGGCGACAAGCTGTGGCTGGTGACCAGCAACACGGACGGGCGGGGCACGCCTAAGTCGGGGGACGATCGGATTCTTGAGCTTCAGGGGACGTAGCGGACGGATCGGCGGAGGGGTCCGGCAGGCGTACGACGACCTTGCCGGACTCCAGGTCTATCGGCCCGCGCCCGGGGTCGCCGTCGCCGACGTCCTCCCTGGTCATCTCCAGCCGATTGCGCTCGTCCTCGGTGTGCTTGCGGCCCGGTGAGAACAACTCCTCGAACATGTTGAACACGGCGCCTCCCCTGTGCCGGTCCCCTACAGCGTACGGCTCATCCCGCGGATCGCACGGTGAGCGCATCGGGCGGGAACAGGCCCAGCCGGTGGGCCACCGCCGCGGCCTCTCCCCGGCCCGAGACGCCGAGCTTGCCGAGGATGTTCGAGACGTGGACGCTCGCGGTCTTCGGCGAGATGAAGAGTTCCTCGGCGATCTGCCGGTTGGTGCGGCCGGCGGAGACCAGGCGCAGGACGTCGCGCTCCCGGCTGGTGAGGCCGAGTGCCTCGACGGGATCGGCGGCGACGGCTCTCGGCTCGGGGACCCGGGTGAGCGTCAGCCGGGCCCGCTGGGCGAGCAGGGCGACGGCGTCGGCGAGCGGGCGGGCGCCGAGGTGGTCGGCGACGGCGGCGGAGAGCCGGAGCAGTTCGGTGGCGCGGTCGCGCTCGTCCTCACCGCCGGTCGAGTCGGAGAGGAGGGCTTCGGCGAGGCGGTGGCGGACGCGGGCGAGGTCGTAGGGGCGGTCGAGGTGTTCGAAGGCGGCGACGGCCTCGGACCAGTCGTCGGGGGTGCAGCGGCCCTCGGCGTGCAGCAGTTCGGCGCGCAGCCAGCGTTCGTGGGCCTGCCAGACCGGGACGTTGGCGGGGACCGGTTTGGCCGCCTCCCGGATGCGTTCGAGGATCTTGGGGCGGCCGGGGTCGGCGGCGGGCAGGCCGATGGCCTGGGTCTCGGCGATGGCCGCGGCGACCAGCAGGGGCCAGGTCTCGAAATGGGTGCCGGGCCGGAATCCGGAGTCCAGGACCTGTTCGAGGGTGGCGCGGGCGTCGAGGAGGCGGCCTTCGGCGGCGGCGACCTGGATCTCGATCCGCTCCAGGGGCTGGTGGTGCTGGGGTGCGATGTCATGGGTGCCGAAGTGCTCGCGGGCCGCGGCGAGTTGGCGGCGGGCCTCGGCCACGTCGCCCCGGGCGAGGGCGAGTTCGGCGCGGAGGCGGGCGTGGAAGCCGCGGGGTTTGGCGCTCTGGCCCACCCGCTCCGCCTTGGTCGCGGCCTCGGCGGCCTCGTCCCAGCGGCCCAGGGTGAAGAGGGATTCGGCGAGGTTTCCCCAGATCCAGGCCTCTTTGTCGAACTGGCCGAACTTCTTGGCGAAGGCGAGCCCGGTCTCCAGGATCGGGACGGCCTCGCGGGAGCGGCCGACCGTCTCCAGGGAGGACGGGAGGTTCACATAACTGCGGCCCGCGACGGTGGAGATGCCCTCGGCGACCGTCAGTTCGTTCACCTCGACCAGCTCGGCGAGGCCCGCCTCGACATCGCCGGAGGCGACCATGAGGCCGGCCAGGGTGAGGCGGGCGTCCATCTCTATCTCGCGGGCGCCCACCATCCGCGCGTACTCGACCGCCCGCTCGGCGGCCACATAGGCGTCGGGTCCCGGCACATGGAGCATGGACCAGCCGGCGACCTTGGCCAGTACCTCCGCGTGCACCTCGGAGGGCGGCAGTCCGCGGACGAGTTCCTGGGCGGCGGCCAGTTCGGGCCAGCCGTCACCGCGGCTCTGGTTCCGGATCAGGACCGAGCGCTGCACCCAGAACCAGGCGGCCCGCAGCGGGTCCCCCTCGTCCTCCAGGAGGCGCAGTGCCCGCTTGGTGATCTTCAGGGCGCGCTCGCGCTCCCCGCTCAACCGGCCGGCGACGGCGGCTTCGGCCATCAGGTCGAGGTAGCGCAGGGGTGTGGTCTCGGGGTCGCAGCCGCAGGGGGGATAGACCTCGGCGTAGTCGAGGGGGCGCAGGGCGGCGCGTACGGCGTCGGGGACGGTGTCCCACAGCTCCATCGCCCGCTCCAGGAGCCGTAGTTGCTCGGAGTGGGCGTGTCGGCCGCGCGCCGCGACGGAGGCGTCGAGGACGGCGGGGAGGGCCTTGGCGGCGTCGTGGGCGTGGTACCAGTAGCTCGCCAGCCGCATGACGCGCTGGTCGGCGGGGACGAGCGTGGGGTCGGCCTCCAGGGCCTCGGCGTAGCGGCGGTTGATGCGGGAGCGCTCGCCGGGCAGCAGGTCGTCGCCGACCGCCTCGCGGACCAGGGAGTGGCGGAAGCGATAGCCGTCGCCGCTGGGCGCGGCCTGGAGGATGTTGGCGCCGACGGCGGCCCGCAGCGCCTCGATGAGGTCGTCCTCGGCGAGCCGGGCGACGGCGGCGAGCAGTCGGTACTCGACGGTGGAGCCGCCCTCGGCGACGATCCGGGCGACCCGCTGGGCGCTCTCGGGCAGTGACTCGACGCGGACGAGGAGCAGGTCGCGCAGGGAGTCGGTGAGGCAGGTGCGGCAGCCGTCGGGGGCGGCGACGGCGAGTTCCTCGACGAAGAAGGCGTTGCCGTCGGAGCGTTCGAAGATCTCGTCGACCTGGGCGGGGTCCGGTTCGGCGGCGCGGATGCCGGCGATCTGGCGGGCCACCTCCTGCCGGTTGAAGCGGGCGAGTTCGATCCGGCGGACCGTGCGGAGCCGGTCGAGTTCGGCGAGCAGCGGGCGCAGCGGGTGGCGGCGGTGGATGTCGTCGGCGCGGTAGGTGGCGAGGACGACGAGGCGGCCGGTGCGCAGGGTGCGGAAGAGGTAGGCGAGGAGGTGGCGGGTGGAGGCGTCGGCCCAGTGCAGGTCCTCCAGGGCGACGACGACCGTGCGGTCGGCGGCGACGCGCTCCAGAAGGCGCGCGGTGAGTTCGAAGAGGCGGGCCATGCCTTCCTCGTCGCGCCCGCGGGCCCGCCCCGCGGGGGGTGTCTCCGCCAACTCGGGGAGCAGCCGGGCGAGTTCCTCCTCCTGTCCGGCGGCGGCCGCGGACAGCTCGGCGGGCAGTTCGCGGCGCAGGGCGCGCAGCGCGGTGGAGAACGGGGCGAAGGGCAGTCCGTCCGCGCCGATCTCAACACAGCCGCCGAGGGCGACGACGGCGCCCTGCCGGCAGGCGGCGGTGGCGAACTCCTCGACGAGCCGGGTCTTGCCCACACCGGCCTCGCCGCCCAGCAGCAACGCCTGCGGCTCGCCCGCGGCGGCGCGGGCGAGCGCATCGTTCAGCGTGTCCAGTTCGTCGGCGCGGCCGACGAAGACCGGACTGACGGACCTGGTCTCCACGGGTTGGAGCATGTCACGTGGGTCTGACAACGCGGCACCGGTTTTCGGGAGGGCGGCCGAGGGGAGGAGCGCCCCGGCGGGCGCCGTGGGGCCGCCCTCCCGTGCCCGAGCGTTCACCACGCACGGGCGAACAGGTGCCGGCGGGGGCGTTCGGTATGCACCTCGCTCTCGGCGGCCTGCCGGGCCTGCTCGCGGCGGGCGGCGCGGCGGCTGCGGACGGCCTCGCGGGCGAGGCGCTCGCCGGCGGCCTGGCGGCGCAGTTCGGCGGCACGGATCTGGTGGAGTTCGTACTCGTGCATCTCAAGTCCCTTGGTGGAGGCGGTTTTTCGGCTTCGCTCGGTGCGATGCCTCAACCTTTGTCTCCAAGGGGGGTCCGCCACATCGGGAGAGTTCCGCATCTTGCGGGGGCGGGGCGGGCCTTAGACATGAGTAAGGGGCCTCAGGGCCTCCGTAAGGTGCTTACGGAGGCCCTAAGACCCCTGATGAACTGCGGTGACTCAGCTGCTCGCGGAGGGCAGGCTGAGCAGGACGTCGGTGTACTTCAGGACGGCCAGGAGCAGGCCCACGACACCGAGCGTGACGCCCGCCCAGGCGACCGACTTGATCCAGACGGCCTGCGGCTTGCCGGGGGTGCCGAACGCGGGGCGCACGAGGACCGCGACGCCGACCAGCGCGGCGACCAGCGCGAAGATGCCGGCCCACAGCGCGGTGGTGTGCCAGGCGTCGCCGTAGACCTCCTTGATCTGCGTCGCGACGCTCGCGGTGGAGGAGGTCGAGAGCTGGCCCTTGAGGGTCTCGCGGGCGGCGGCGACGGTGCCGATCCAGCCGCCGGAGAGCGAGATGAAGCCGAGCGCGGCGGAGACCACGGCGGCGGCGCCCTGGCCGACGCCGGTCGGGCCCTCGCCCTCCTCCTCACGGAGCTTCGCCAGCTCGGCGGCGTACTCCTCCTCGGTGAGGTCGTCCTCGTGCTCGGCCTCGTCGGTGGCTTCGGTCTCGGGCGCGGTCACTTCCTCGTCGGTCTTGGTGACATCGACGGTCTCCGCGTCGCTCTTCACCTCGGTGGCCTCGTTCGCGGCCTCGTCAACAGTCTTGGTACCCATGGTGCGCACGGTAGGGGTGAAGTCTGAGAAGTTCCTTAAAGATCGCTGTGCGGGTCACGCGCGCGTGCCTCGCGCCACTCGGGTGCGAGCACCGACCACACCTCGATGTCGTGCCGTACCCCCCGATAGGGGTGCGACTCGCGGAGGACCGCGTCCCTGGTCATGCCCATGCGGCGGGCAACATTCAGGCTCTTCTCATTGCCCGACGCGGCATGCCATTCGACCCGGTGGATGCCGCGCTGTTCGATCGCGAAATCGATGAGGATCCGGATCGCGCGGGTGATCAGCCCGCGCCCGGCGGCGGCGGGTTCCAGCCAGCAGCCGACCTCGCAGTTGCCCTGGTCGGCGTGGAAGTTCAGGAAGAGGACCCCGCCGACGAGCTTCCCGTCCAGCCAGATGCCGTGCAGGGACGCGCTGTCGGCGGCGCGCAGGTCGGCGTAGCGCTGGAGCATCGCCCGCGCGGACTCGACGTCCGTCTCCTTTGAGCCGAAGGAGATGTACTGGCCGATGAACTCCCGGCCGCGCTCCAGGTGGGCGAAGAACTCCTCGGCGTGCCACGGCTCCAGGGGACGCAGTTCGGCGCCGTCGTCACCCAGGGATATCGCGTACATCCTGCTCCCGCTCCTTCGCCAGGACGTCCGCCACCTCGGCGTCCGTCGCGGCGGCCAGCCTCTCATGGGCGGCGCGGCACTCGGGCGGTTCGATGCTGATGCGGGGCAGGACGCGGTCCAGGCCGCGGGGTAGCCACCAGTTGGCGCCGCCGAGCAGGTGCATGAGGGCCGGGACCAGGAGGGTGCGCAGGACGAAGGCGTCCAGGGCGACGGCGGAGGCGAGCGCGATGCCGAACATGGCGATCACGCGGTCGCCGCTGAGCACGAAGGCGAGGAAGACCGAGATCATGATGACGGCGGCCGAGTTGATGACGCGACTGGTCTCGGCGAGGCCGACGCGGACGGCCCGGCGGTTGTCGCCGGTTTCCAGCCATTCCTCGTACATGCGGCCGACCAGGAAGACCTGGTAGTCCATGGAGAGCCCGAAGAGGACCGACACCATGATCACGGGGAGGAAGGGTTCGATCGGTCCGGCCCGGCCGAGACCGAGGAATTCGCTGCCCCAGCCCCACTGGAAGATCGCGACGACGACACCGAAGGCGGCGGCCACGGCGGCGACGTTCATCGCGGCGGCCTTGAGCGGGATGCCGATCGACCGGAAGGCGAGCAGGAGCAGCAGACAGCCGAGCGCGATGACGACCCCGACGAACAGCGGGAGCTTGCCGACGATCACGGCGGCGAAGTCGTCGTAGCTCGCGGTCACTCCGCCGACGTGGATGTCGAGCGAGGTACCGGTCTCGGCCCGGGGCAGCACCTCGGTGCGCAGCCGGTCGACGAGGTCGCTGGTCTTCTGGGACTGCGGTGCCGAGTCCGGGACGACCGAGAAGTAGCCGGTGGAGCCGCCGGCGTCGTAGGTCACCGGGGTCACCGAGGCGACGCCCTCGGTGGTGCGGAGGGTGGCGTCGAGGTTGTCCAGGGCGAGCTTGTCCTCGGCTCCGTCGATCTTGGTGACGAGGGTGAGCGGCCCGTTGACACCGGGACCGAAGCCGTCCGCCAGGAGGTCGTAGGCCTGGCGGGTGGTCGACGACTTGGGGTCGTTGCCCTGGTCGGAGGTGCCCAGGTGGAGGGCGAGGGTGGGCAGGGCGAGGACGGTCATGACGACCAGAGCGAGGATGCCGAGCAGTTTCGGGTGGCGCTCGACGAACACCGACCAGCGGGCGGCGAGGCCGGTGGGCAGCTCCGGCTGGGGCCCGTGCTCGGCCAGTCGGCGGCGTTCGCGGCGGCTCAGGGCGCGCGGGCCGATGAAGGACAGCAGGGCCGGGAGAAGGGTCACGGAGGCCGCGACGGTGAGCACCACGGTCAACGAGGCGGCGATGGCGACCCCGTTGAGGAAGCCGAGCCGCAGGATCAGCATCCCGAGGAGAGCTATGCACACCGTGGCACCCGCGAAGACGACCGCGCGTCCGGTGGTGACGACCGCGCCGGTGACCGCCTCGGTGACGGACAGCCCGCGTTTCAGACCGCGCCGGTGTCTGGTGACGATGAACAGGGCGTAGTCGATGCCGACGCCGAGCCCGATCAGCATGCCGAGCATGGGCGCGAAGTCGGCGACGGCCATCGCGTGCCCGAGCAGCACGATCGCCGCGTAGGCGGTGCCGACGCTCACCAGGGCGGTTCCGATGGGCAGCAGTGAGGCGGCGAGGGAGCCGAAGGCGAGGAACAGCACGAGGGCGGCGACGGCCACCCCGACGATCTCGGCGGTGTGCCCGCTCGACGACTCGGTGAGCGCGATGGCGCTGCCGCCCAGTTCCACCTGGAGCCCGTCGGTCTCGGCGGCCTTGGCGGTGTGGACGACCGCCCGCGCCTGGGACGTGTCGATGTCCTCGGCCTGGTGCGCGAAGGTGACGGTGGCGTAGGCGGTACGTCCGTCGGCGCTGATCCGGCCGGTGCCCTGACCGTCGTACGGGCCGACCACGGAGGCGACTCCGGGCAGGCTCGCGATCTTGTCCAGGGCGTCCGTCATGGTCTGTTCGACGTCGGCGGCGCGCACGGAGCCGGGCGAGGTGTGCCAGACCACGGTGTCGCTGTCGCCGCCGAGCCCCGGGAACCCCTCCTTGAGGAGCTGGGTCGCACGGCCCGATTCGGTGCCGGGAGCCTCGTAGTCGTTGGAGTACGCCGACCCGGTGACGGCGGCGGCCGCGGTGATCCCGCCGAACGCGAGGAGCCACAACAGGACGGCGGCGAGGCGGTGCCGAACACACCAGTGTGCAAGGGCTGCCACGAACGTGCTCCCGGGGGTGGTGAATTGTGGATCTTTGGCCGGGAAAACTCGTTCAAGGGATGAACAGCCCGCAAAGAACGCATGAGCAGTACGAGGCACACTCTTGCAGCAGAATGTGATCGTTCAGGGCGTTCGTGCACCGGATCACGGGAGTGGGAGGCAGATCACAGGACAGTAACGGGAACTCTGTCACCTCGGCTGTCGCCTCAGTCGAACTGGTCCCCCAGCGCCATCACCATCGCCCCGACGACCAACAGCCACAGGGCTCGTCTGGTACGACCCCGGGAGCCGAGGACCGACGCGAGCGCGCACACCGCCGCGCCCAGGGCATAGGCGGCCGGTACGAGCGCGGGCGCGGACCCACTGGCCCGGAGCGCCGCCGCCGCCACACCCGCGAGGGCCAGCACGGCACCGGTCAGGGCCGATGTCCAACGGGCCCGTCGCGCGTCCAGTGCCGGATCCCCGAAGTCCGGTATCTCGGAATCTCCGCGTGCGTCCATGGCGGGCGAGCGTAGCGCGTCCTCCTGAGAAACCTGATGCGCGGCCAACCGACGTCCTCCACAATCTCGTTGCTCTCCCCCAGGAAGCTACGCAGAACCGGAGGAGCCCGTTCACCGATGTCCGACACCGACCTGACCGACCGCCTGACCCATCCCCGCTACCCGCGCAGCAACGGCTACGACGCCCGCTGGACCATCGAGAACCAGATGGGCCCGCACGCGCTGTGGCTGCTGGAGTGGCTCGCCCCCGCCCTCGGCCTCGACACCCTGCGCCCGGGCGCGCGGGTGCTCGACCTCGGCTGCGGACGCGCCATGACCTCCGTCTTCCTCGCCAGGGAGTACGACCTCCAGGTCACCGCCGCCGACCTGTGGGTGAAGCCCGACGACAACGCCGTACGGATCGCCGAGGCGGGCGTCGCCGACCGCGTGCTGCCCATGCACGTGGAGGCGCACGACCTGCCCTTCGCTGAGGGCACCTTCGACGCGATCGTGTCGATCGACGCGTATCAGTACTTCGGCACCGCCGACCTCTATCTGCCCACGCTGACCCGGCTGTTGAAGCCCGGCGGGCGGATCGGCGTGGTGATGCCCGCGCTCCGGGAGGAACTGCCCGGCGACGAACCGCCCGAGCATCTGAAACCCTTCTGGGACCCCGGCTTCTGGGCCTTCCACTCCCCCGACTGGTGGCGCCGCCACTGGACCCGCGGCGGGACCGTGGAGGTCGAGGCCGCCGACTGGCAGCCCGACGGCTGGAAGGACTGGCTGCTGTGGAGCGAGGTGTGCGCCGAGGAGAGTCCCTACGACTGGATGGCGCGCATGGCCCGTGAGTCGGTGGAGCTGGTGCGGGCCGACGAAGGGCGCACGCTTGGCTTCGTGCGGGTGGTCGGGCGCCGCACCTGATCGCACGCCTGATGACACACCTGGGGGGATGCATCGCAACCGATGCATCCCCCCAGGGCAGTTGATTCCCTACGACCGTGTCAGCCCTCGCTGACGCCCAACTGCTCAAGGATGAGTTCCTTGACGCGGGCCGCGTCGGCCTGGCCTCGGGTGGCCTTCATGACCGCGCCGACCAGGGCGCCGGCCGCCGCCACCTTGCCGCCGCGGATCTTGTCGGCGATGCCCGGGTTGCCTGCGATGGCCTCCTGGACGGCGGTGGTGAGGGCGCCGTCGTCGGAGACGACCTTCAGGCCGCGCTTCTCGACGACCTCGTCCGGGGTGCCCTCGCCGGCGAGGACGCCTTCGATGACCTGGCGGGCCAGCTTGTCGTTCAGGTCACCGGAGTTGACCAGCGCGGTGACCCGGGCGACCTGCTCGGGCGTGATGGGCAGCTCGTCGAGCGCCTTGCCCGACTCGTTGGCGCTGCGCGCGAGTTCACCCATCCACCACTTGCGGGCGGAGGCCGCGTCGGCACCGGCGTCGATCGTGGCGACGATGGAGTCGATGGCACCGGCGTTGAGGATCGACTGCATGTCGAAGGCGGTGATCCCCCACTCCTCGCTCAGCCGGTTGCGGCGGGCCAGCGGCTGCTCGGGCAGCCCGGCACGGATCTCCTCGACCCACGCGCGCGAGGGAGCCACCGGCACCAGGTCCGGCTCCGGGAAGTACCGGTAGTCCTCCGCCTCCTCCTTCACGCGGCCCGAGGTCGTGGACCCGGTGTCCTCGTGGAAGTGGCGGGTCTCCTGGATGATCGTGCCGCCGGAGTTCAGCACCGCGGCGTGGCGCTGGATCTCGTAGCGGGCGGCACGCTCCACGGAGCGCAGCGAGTTGACGTTCTTCGTCTCGCTGCGGGTGCCGAACTTCTCGCGGCCGTGCGGACGCAGCGACAGGTTCACGTCGCAGCGCATCTGGCCCTGCTCCATCCGTGCCTCGGAGACCCCGAGCGCCCGGATCAGCTCGCGCAGCTCGGCGACGTAGGCCTTGGCGACCTCGGGAGCGCGCTCGCCCGCACCTTCGATCGGCTTGGTGACGATCTCGATGAGCGGGATGCCGGCGCGGTTGTAGTCCAGCAGCGAGTGCGAGGCGCCGTGGATACGGCCCGTCGCGCCGCCGACGTGCAGCGACTTGCCGGTGTCCTCCTCCATGTGGGCGCGCTCGATCTGCACCCGGAAGGTCTCGCCGTCCTCCAGTTGGACGTCGAGGTAGCCGTTGAAGGCGATCGGCTCGTCGTACTGGGAGGTCTGGAAGTTCTTCGGCATGTCCGGATAGAAGTAGTTCTTCCGGGCGAAGCGGCACCACTCGGCGATCTCGCAGTTCAGCGCGAGGCCGATCTTGATCGCGGACTCGACGCCGATCGCGTTGACGACCGGGAGCGCGCCGGGCATGCCGAGGCAGGTCGGGCAGGTCTGCGAGTTGGGCTCGGCGCCCAGTTCGGTCGAACAGCCGCAGAACATCTTGGTCTTGGTGCCGAGTTCGACATGGACCTCAAGGCCCATGACGGGGTCGTACGACGCGAGAGCGTCCTCGTACGACTCCAGGTCGGTCATGGTGGTCACGGTGAACTTTCCCTCTCAGCCCAGCAGGACGTCGTCGTCGCCCAGCCGCTTCAGCTCGCGGTACAGGATGGCGAGGCCGGTGACGATCGCGACGGCGGAGACCGTGGCGTCGATCAGACGGAGCGTGTCGTGCTCGGTGCGCGCCTTCTTGATCTGCTTGGCGACACCCAGCGCGCCGAACGCGGTGGTGGCGATGGACACATAGGTGCCGGACTTGGACTTCTTGAAGCCCTTGGCCTTCGACAGTGCGTTGCTCACAGCGACGGTGCCTCCTCAAGCAGCGGGTGCCCCCACTTTTCCACGAAGGCGGCCTCGACGGCGGCGCCGACCTTGTAAAGCCGGTCGTCCTTCAGGGCCGGGGCGATGATCTGCAGCCCGACCGGGAGGCCGTCCTCCGGTGCGAGACCGCAGGGCAGCGACATGGCCGAGTTGCCCGCCAGGTTGGTCGGGATGGTGCACAGGTCCGCGAGGTACATCGCCATCGGGTCGTCGGCACGCTCACCGATCGGGAAGGCGGTGGTCGGTGTCGTGGGCGACACGATCACATCCACCTTCTCGAACGACTTCTCGAAGTCGCGGGTGATGAGCGTACGGACCTTCTGCGCGGAGCCGTAGTACGCGTCGTAGTAACCGCTCGACAGCGCGTAGGTGCCGAGCATGATGCGGCGCTTGACCTCGGGGCCGAAGCCCGCCTCACGAGTGAGGGAGGTGACCTCCTCGGCCGAGTGGGTGCCGTCGTCGCCGACCCGGAGGCCGTAGCGCAGGCCGTCGAAACGGGCCAGGTTCGACGAGCACTCGGAGGGCGCGATCAGGTAGTACGCCGACAGGGCGAGGTCGAAGGACGGGCAGTCCAACTCGACGATCTCCGCGCCCAGTTCCTTCAGTACGGCGACGGACTCGTCGAAGCGCTGGATGACACCGGCCTGGTAGCCCTCGCCGCGGAACTGCTTGACGACGCCGACGCGCATGCCCGCGACACTGCCGTTGCGGGCCGCCTCGACGACCGGGGGGACCGGGGCGTCGATGGAGGTCGAGTCGAGCGGGTCGTGTCCGGCGATGACCTCGTGCAGCAGGGCCGCGTCCAGGACCGTACGGGCGCAGGGGCCGCCCTGGTCGAGGGAGGAGGAGAACGCCACCATGCCGTAGCGGGAGACCGCGCCGTACGTCGGCTTGACGCCGACCGTGCCGGTGACGGCGGCCGGCTGGCGGATGGAGCCGCCGGTGTCGGTGCCGATCGCGAGGGGCGCCTGGAAGGAGGCGAGCGCGGCGGAGGAACCGCCGCCGGAGCCACCGGGGATCTTGGTGAGGTCCCAGGGGTTGCCGGTCGGGCCGTACGCGCTGTTCTCGGTGGAGGACCCCATGGCGAACTCGTCCATGTTGGTCTTGCCGAGGATGACCACGTCGGCGGCCTTCAGCCGCTTGGTGACCGTCGCGTCGTAGGGCGGGATCCAGCCCTCGAGGATCTTGGAGCCGACCGTGGTCGGGATGCCCTCCGTGGTGAAGATGTCCTTGAGCGCGAGCGGGACGCCTGCGAGGGGGCCGAGCTGCTCGCCCCTGGCCCGCTTCGCGTCGACGGCACGGGCCTGCGCGAGGGCGCCCTCGCGGTCGACGTGCAGGAAGGCGTGCACCTTCGCGTCGACCTCCTCGATACGGGCGAGGTGGGCCTCGGTGACCTCGACGGCCGTGAGCACACCGGACGCGATGTTCGCGGCGGTCTCGGCGGCGGTGAGCCGGATGATGCTGCTGTGGTCCGTCATGGTGATTAGTCCTCCCCCAGGATCTGCGGCACCTTGAAACGCTGCTGCTCCTGGGCCGGGGCGCCGGAGAGCGCCTGCTCGGGGGTGAGCGAGGGACGGACCTCGTCCGGGCGCATGACGTTCGTCAGCGGCAGCGGGTGGGAGGTCGGCGGTACGTCTTGGTCGGCGACCTCGCTGACGCGGGCGACCGCGCCGATGATGTCGTCGAGCTGTCCCGCGAAGTGTTCGAGCTCTTCGGGCTTCAGCTCCAGACGCGCCAGCCGGGCGAGGTGGGCGACCTCCTCGCGCGTGATGCCAGGCATGCAGCGTTCCTCTGGGGTGAGTGTGTGTGGTTTGGGGCCAATCCCGGCCAATCCTATGGGGCGGGGCCCCTCAGCCGTTAAACGGTTTTGCCGGGGCGGTCAGTCGAGCCGCCCCGGATCGTCCGCGGCGGCGGCCGGCAGCGCCGCCCGGGGCCGCTGCCATCCCCGCGACCCCCGCGCCAGCAGCCACGCCGTCATGTCCTCCGGCGGCATCGCCGCGGCGACCAGCCACCCCTGTACGGCGTCACAGCCGAGGTCCCGCAGCCGCTCCCACGTCTCGTCGTCCTCGACGCCCTCCGCCACGACGAGCAGCCCGAGCGAGTGGGCGAGATCCACCGTGCAGCGCACGATCTCCGCGTCCTCGGTGTCCACCGCGAGCCGGGCCACGAAGGACCGGTCGATCTTCAGCTCGCTGACCGGCAGCCGACGCAGATGCACGAGGGACGAGTAGCCGGTGCCGAAGTCGTCCAGGGACATCTTCACGCCGTGTCCGGTGAGGCCGTTGAGAGTGTCGGCGGCGCGCTGGGGGTCCTCCAGGAGGACGTGTTCCGTTATCTCCAGTTGGAGCGAGCCCGCCGGGACGCCGTGCCGGGCGAGGCGCGCGGCGACCGATCCGGCGAAACCGGGGGTGTGCACATCGCGCGGGGAGACGTTCACCGCGACCGGCACGAACAGGCCCTGGGCGCGCCATCTGGCGACCTGGGCGAGCGCGGTGTCGAGCACGTACTCCGTCAGATGGGGCATCAGCCCGGACGACTCGGCGATCGCTATGAACTCGTCCGGCGGCACCTTCCCGCGCTCCGGATGCACCCACCGCACCAGCGCCTCCAGGCCGGCGACCTGGCCGTCGAAGCGGACCTTGGGCTGGTAGTGCAGCTGCACCTCGTGCGCGTCGAGGGCGCGACGCAGATCGCCGAGGAGTCCGAGCCGGTCCGGGGTGTTGGAGTCCCGCTTGGACTCGTAGACCTCCACGCCCGTACGGTCCCGCTTCGCCTGGTACATCGCGACGTCGGCCCGGCGCAGCAGCCCCTCGGCGTCGAGGGCGTGGTCGGGGAAGACGGCGACGCCCGCGCTGGCCTCCAGGACGAGGGTGAGCCCGTCGAGGTCGAGCGGGGAGCTGAGCGCGGCGACGAGGTTGCGGGCGACCCGGGTCGCGGACGTCGTGGAGTCGGCGACGGGCAGTAAAACGGCGAACTCGTCGCCGCCGAGCCGCGCGGCCTCCGCCCCGCGCGGCAGCGCCACCCGCAGCCGGTCGGCTATCTGCAACAGCAGCCGGTCACCGGCGAGATGGCCCAGGGTGTCGTTGACCGAACGGAAGCGGTCGAGGTCGATCAGCATGAGGGCGGCCTTGGCGCCGATGCGCTCGGCGTCGTCCAGGGCGGTCCAGATGCGCTCAAGGAGCCACTGCCGGTTGGGCAGTCCGGTCAGCGGATCGCGCAGTTGCTCCTCGGCCCTCGCGCGGGCCATCCACAGGGTGGAGTCGAGGGCGATCAGCGGGATGGAGAAGAGGGGCAGCAGCACCGGCTGGGCCACGGCGACCACACAGATCAGCGGTGCGATGCCGAGCAGAGCGACGGCGACCAGCCCTTGTCTCAGCAGGGCGGTGCGGGCGGCCGTGGGCAGTCCGTGGCCCGGGGCGTGCAGATACCAGAGCAGGGTGCGGGTCACGGCGAGGTAGGCGACGGCGACGAGGACCACTTCGGGTGCGGTGTAGACGGTCCAGGTGTCGGGGTTCCACGGCTTCTCGACGGACGGCACCCGGCCGAAGGCGCCCAGCACGAGCGCTCCGGCGGCGATGCCGAGGATGTCCACCGCGCCGTGCAGCACGCCCTGGCGCCAGCGGTGGCGCCGGGCTATGCCGACCAGGACGACGACGGTGAGGCTGACCATGCCGGCGGCGACCCAGCCGTAGAGCAGCAGGACGCCGAGGGTGAGTGCGGCGCCCGAGCCGGTGCCGCCCCACCAGCGGGCGCGGCCGAGGGCGACCAGGTGACCGACGATGACACCGGTCAGGACGGCCAGCGACCAGCCGACGGCGCCGGACGGGAAGAGCGCGTGGTCGCCGGTGAACGCCCGGAAGAAGCCGGCGCCCAGGACGAATCCGGCGGTGGCCACGACCGCCGTGGGCAGGGCGGGCCAGGTGAGGTGCCGCCCGGTTTCGCCGTCCGGCAGGCCGGAGGTGTGGTCGGGGGTGAGCGGTGCGTCGTGGCGCGCGTCCGGTGTGGAGTACTGTCCGGTGGCACGCGGCTGTGCGCCCGGACGCTCCACGGGTCGCGCACCCGGGCGACTCCCCCGCCAGGCGCCGGTGAGCCGGCGCAGGAGTGAGTCCGGGGCGGCGCTCTCGGTCGGTTCCATTCCCGTCCCTCTCACAGCCGGCGGTGCCCACGCCACGCGGTCCGCTGCCCGACTTCCGTCAACGGCACCGCGTTTGGAAAACCCTTCCCCCGGCTCACCAGGAGCAGGGGACTGCCCCAACCGCAGCCGGGCACGGCAGGTGCACACCTCAACAGTAGGCCGCAGAAGGCTTCCACGGGCAGCGGTCGTGGACGGTTGCCCGAATGCGCCCCGGCCACCCGTATGCATCTGGTATGCGCCGATCGGGTGGCCTTCAACCGCTGCTCCTCGCTACTCCTCGACCGGAAGCGCGACTTCGGCGGCCGCCTCGGGGCCCTGCTCCAACAGGACGGTGAAACCGTCCTCGTTCAGCACAGGCACCTTGACCTGCATGGCCTTGTCGTACTTCGAACCAGGATTGTCACCTACGACCACGAAGGACGTCTTCTTCGAAACAGAACCGGTCACTTTCGCTCCCCGGCTCTGCAGGGCGTCCTTGGCGCCGTCTCTCGTGAAGTGTTCGAGAGTGCCGGTGACGACCACGGTCAGCCCTTCGAGCGGACGCGGGCCCTCGTCCTCGCCGGACCCCTCGTCCTCCATCCGGACCCCGGCGGCCCGCCACTTGCGCAGGATCTCCTGGTGCCAGTCCTCGGCGAACCACTCCTTGAGGGAGGCGGCGATGATCGCGCCGACGCCGCCGGTGTTCGCCAGCTCCTCCTCGGTGGCCTGCTCGATACGCTCGATCGAGCGGAACTCACGGGCCAGCGCCTCGGCCGCGACCGGGCCGACATGACGGATCGACAGACCGGTGATGACGCGGGCGAGCGGACGCTCCTTGGCGGCGGCGATGGTCTCCAGCATGGCGAGCGCGTTCTTCTTCGGTTCGCCCTGCTGGTTGGCGAAGACCGTCGCGATCTTCTCCTCGCCGGTCTTCGGGTCCCGCTTGGGCAGCCCGCTGTCCTGGTCGAGGACGTACGCCTTGATGGGCAGCAGTTGCTCGATGGTGAGGCCGAACAGGTCACCCTCGTCACGCAGCGGCGGGTCGGCCGGCTCCAGCGGCTTGGTGAGGGCCGCCGCCGACACATAACCGAAGTGGTCGATGTCCAGCGCCTTGCGGCCCGCGAGGTAGAAGAGGCGCTCCCTCAACTGGGCGGGGCAGGTGCGGGCGTTCGGGCAGCGGAGGTCGATGTCGCCCTCCTTCATCGGCCGCAGCGGTGTCCCGCACTCGGGGCACTCGGCGGGCATCACGAACTCCCGCTCGCTGCCGTCACGCAGGTCGGCGACCGGGCCGAGGATCTCCGGGATGACGTCACCGGCCTTGCGCAGCACCACCGTGTCGCCGATGAGGACGCCCTTGGCCTTGACGACCTCCTGGTTGTGCAGGGTCGCGAACTCGACCTCCGAACCGGCCACCGTGACCGGCTCGACCTGGGCGTACGGCGTGACCCGGCCCGTACGGCCCACGCCCACCCGGATGTTGACGAGCTTGGTGTTGACCTCCTCGGGCGCGTACTTCCACGCGATCGCCCAGCGCGGGGCACGCGAGGTGGAGCCGAGCCGTCCCTGGAGGGGGATCTCGTCGAGCTTGACGACCACGCCGTCGATCTCGTGCTCCACGGAGTGGCGGTGCTCGCCGAAGTACCGGATGAACTCCCGTACGCCGTCGAGGTCGTCGACCACCTTGTTGTTCGGCGAGGTCGGCAGGCCCCAGGTGCTCAGCAGGTCGTAGGCCTCGGAGAGGCGGGTGAGGGGGTCGAAGCCCGCCAGGGTGCCGATGCCGTGGACGACCATGTGCAGGGGGCGGGTGGCCGTGACGCGCGGGTCCTTCTGGCGCAGTGAACCGGCCGCCGCGTTACGGGGGTTGGCGAAGGGCTTGTCGCCGGCCTCGACCAGCCGGGCGTTCAGCTCCTCGAACTTCTCCATCGGGAAGTAGACCTCGCCGCGAATCTCCACGAGGTCGGGCACGCGGTCGCCGGTCAGCCGGTCCGGGATCTCCGCGATGGTGCGGACGTTGGGCGTGATGTCCTCGCCCGTGCGGCCGTCGCCGCGGGTCGCCGCGCGCGTGAGGCGGCCGTGCTCGTACGTCAGGTTGACGGCGAGGCCGTCGACCTTCAGCTCGCACAGGAAGTGGTACTCGGAGCTGCCGACGTCCTTGTGGACGCGCTCGGCCCAGGCCGCGAGCTCCAGGTCGTCGAAGGCGTTGTCCAGGGAGAGCATGCGCGAGGGGTGGACGACGGAGGTGAACTCCGTCTCGTACGCCCCCGCGACCTTCTGGGTCGGGGAGTCGGGCGTACGCAGCTCGGGATACTCCTCCTCCAGCGCCTCCAGGGCGCGCAGGAGCTTGTCGAACTCCGCGTCGCTGACGACCGGGGCGTCGTTCACGTAGTACCGGAAGCGGTGCTCCTCGATCTGCTCAGCGAGCTGCGCGTGCTTCTCCCGTGCCTCTGCGGGCACCGTCGTCTCCGCTTGCTTGTCGCCGGCCACCGTGTTGTCCTCCCGTTACTCAGGGTTGTCCGCGAGGGATCTCGCCGCCTGGACGCAGTGGGTGAGAGCACGGCGCGCGTACTCCGGGGAGGCCCCCGCGAGTCCGCACGCCGGGGTGAGGGTGACCGCCTCCGCGAGAAGTCCCGGTCGCAGCCCCAGCCTGCGCCACAGCGTCCTGACACCCATGACGCTACCGGCAGGGTCTGACAATGCGGTGTCCGTGCCCGGCACGACACCGGCGAAGAGCCGGGTGCCGGCCTCCACCGCCTCACCGATCACGTCGTCGTCACGCTCGGTGAGGAGAGAGAAGTCGAAGGAGACCGCATCCGCGCCCGCCCGGCGCAGCAGGGCGAACGGCACGTCCGGTGCGCAGGAGTGGACGACGACGGGCCCTTCCGCGTGTACGCCGACGACATCGCGGAGCGTGTCCTCGACGAGTTGGCGGTCCGGGGCGCGGTGGGTGCGGTAGCCGCTGGCGGACCTGACCTGTCCGCGCAGTACGGCGATGAGGGACGGCTCGTCGAGCTGGAGCACGATCTGGGCTCCGGGGACGCGGCGTTGCACGTCGTCGAGGTGGTTGCGCAGGCCCTCGGCGAGCGAACCGGCGAGGTCCCGGCAGGCGCCGGGGTCGGAGAGGGCGGCCTCGCCGTTCCTCAACTCCAGGGTGGCGGCGAGCGTCCAGGGCCCCACGGCCTGCACCTTGAGCGGGCCCTCGTACCCCTGCGTGAACTCCTCGAACGCGTCGAGGTCCTCCCCCAGCCACGCCCAGGCCCGCTTGGTGTCCCGCCCCGGCCGGTCCCCGATCCGCCACCCGCTGGGCTCCACGCGCGCGTACACCTCGACGAGCAGCCCGGCGGTCCGCCCGATCATGTCCGCGCCGGGCCCCCGAGCGGGCAGCTCGGGCAGGAACGGAAAGTCCTCGAAGGCCCCGGTAGCGGTCTTCGCGGCCTCCCGGGCGTCCTCACCGGGCAGGGAACCGACACCGGTGGCGGGACCGAAGCTGAACTGGCTGTTGTTGCTCACCCGGGCAGCCTACGTAACCCGCAGGGGGCGGGCTCACCGCCGGAACACACCCAGCCCTTCGAGGCCCCCGCCCGTCACGGCCTCACCGCCCCGGCCGCACCGTCAGATCGTTGACCTCCGCGTCCGCCGGCAGGTCGAGGGCCATCAGGATCGTCGTGGCGACCGACTCGGGGTCGATCCAGCGCGCGTGGTCGTACTCCTGGCCCTCCTGCTGGTGGACCTTGGCCTGCATGGGGCTCGCGGTGCGGCCGGGGTAGACCGAGGTGACGCGGACGCCGTTCCCGTGTTCCTCGTGGCGCAGGGAGTCCGCCAGGGCCTTCAGGCCGTGCTTGGAGGCGGCGTACGCGGACCAGTCGGCGCTCGCCCGCAGGCCCGCGCCGGAGTTCACGAAGAGCACATGGCCGCCGGACACCCGGAGTTGGGGCAGGAAGTGGCGGGTCAGCTCGGCGGGGGCGATCAGGTTGACGTTGAGCTGGTGGCGCCAGGACTTGGGGGTCAACTCGCCCACCGGGCCCAGGTCGACGACCCCGGCGATGTGCAGGAGCGTGTCCACCCGGTCGGGCAGGCTCTGGTGCGAGAAGGCCCAACTGAGCCGGTCCGGGTCGGCGAGGTCGCCGACCAGGGTGCTCGCCCCGGGATACTCCGCCGCCAGTTCCTTCGCGCGGCCCGCGTCGCGCGCGTGGAGCACGAGTTCGTCCCCGCGCGCGTGCAGCCTGCGGGCGACGGCCGCGCCGATGCCCGAACCGGCCCCGGTGATCACATGTGTAGCCATGCCCGCCATGCTCGCATCACTCGATGCCCTGACTCTCCTCCAGGTAGGCCAGCGCCCCCACCGGCTCCTCCGCGAAGAACACCAGGTCGGTGAGCGGGACGGGCAGGAAGCCCTCGTCCTCCATGCGCCGGAACTGGGTCTTCAGGCCGTCGTAGAAGCCCGCCGTGTTGAGCAGCACGACCGGCTTGTCGGTGTGGCCGTGCTTCTTCAGCTCCAGGATCTCCGTCGCCTCGTCGAGCGTCCCGGTGCCGCCCACCATGATGACCACGGCGTCGGCCTTCTCCAGGAGGAGCCTCTTGCGCTCCGCGAGGTCGCCCGCGATCACCATCTCGTCGGCGCCCGGCCTCGCCTTCGCCGCCAGGAAGCCCACCGACACGCCCACCAGCCGTCCACCGGCCGCCTGCACACCGTCGGCGACCACCTTCATCAGGCCGACATCGGATCCGCCCCACACGAGCGTGTGCCCGCCCTTGCCGAGCAGTTCGGCGAACTCCCGCGCGGGGCCCGTGTAACGCTCGTCGAGATCGGCGGCGGAGAGAAACACACAGATCTTCATGTCGTCACCGTACGCGGGAAGAACCACGGGCCCGCGAGTGCTTTTCCGGTATGGCTGACGGACACACGATCACGATCGAGCAGGGCGACCGCCGCGTACGCGTCGTCCACGGCGACCAGGTGCTGGCGGAGAGCGACCGCCCCCTCGTCCTGAGGGAGACCGGCTGTCCGGTCCGGTACTACATACCTCCGGAGGATGTACGCCTGGACCTCCTGACCCCCTCCGCGACCCACACCCACTGCCCCTTCAAGGGCGACGCGTCCTACTGGTCGCTGCCCGACGCGGCCGACCTGGTGTGGGCGTACCCCGACCCCAAGCCCGACGTCGCGCAGATCAAGGACCACCTCTGCTTCTACGAAGTAGAAGTGTTGTGAGTAGAAGTGCGGGGAGTGGCAGTGTCGTGACCGATTAGTCTCCGCTCCTTCGGCAGTCTTCACAGTCATGGACAAGAAGACTGTTTCGCGCGACGGCACCGCCATCGCGTACGAGTGCATCGGCGCGGGTCCGCCCGTCGTCCTGGTGGGCGGCGCGATGACGACGGGCGAGGGGCTGCTGCCGCTCGCCGCTCAGCTCGCGCACCGGTTCCGCGCCGTCCCGTACGACCGCCGGGGTCGTGGCGCCAGCGGCGACACGGCCCCGTTCGCGGTGGCCCGCGAGGTGGAGGACCTCGCGGCGCTGATCGACGCCGTGGGCGGCAGTGCGGCCCTGTACGGCCACTCCTCCGGTGCCGCCCTGGTCCTGCACGCGGCGGCGAGTGGCCTACCGGTCACCCAAGTCGCCCTCTACGAGCCGCCGTTCGCCCTCGACGCGAGCGGCGCGAAGGAGCGCGCCGAGTACACCGAGCGGCTCACGGCACTGCTCGCCGAGGGCCGCCGCGGTGATGCCGTCGAGCTGTTCATGGCGCTCACCGGCGCACCCCCGCAGATGATCGAGGGCGCCCGCAACTCCCCCATGTGGCCCGGCATGGAGGCCGTCGCCCCCACCCTCGCCTACGACGACGCGGCCATGGGCGACGGTCTGGTGCCGGCGCAGCGGCTGGCTTCCCTGTCCGTCCCGGTGCTCACGATCGCGGGCGGCGCGAGCGCGGAGTGGATGCGGGAGGCCGCGCGGGCCGTGGCGGACGCGGCGCCGGAGGGGACGTATCGCACGCTGGACGGTCAGACCCACATGGTGGACCCGGCCGTCCTGGCGCCGCTGCTCACGGAGTTCTTCACGCGCTGACCGCGCGGTGCCCCGAAAACGGCGTGCCCCTGAGGGTCACGCCAGGGCGGTCGCCGCGCGCGTGGTCGTCGCGATGGTCGCCGAGCCGACCACGCGCGTGTCGTCGTACAGCACGATCGCCTGTCCGGGGGCCACGCCCCGTACCGGCTCGGTGAAGGACACCTCCAGGGTGCCGTCGACGAGTTCGGCGGTGACCTCGGTCTCGCCGCCGTGGGCGCGGAGCTGGGCGGTGTAGGTGCCGGGGCCGGTCGGGGCCGTGCCGCACCAGCGGGGGCGGACGGCGGTCAGGCCGCTGACGTCCAGCGAGGCGGCCGGACCGACCGTCACGGTGTTGTCGACCGGGGAGATGTCCAGGACGTAGCGCGGCTTGCCGTCGGCGGCCGGGGTGCCGATGCGCAGGCCCTTGCGCTGGCCGATGGTGAAGCCGTACGCGCCCTCGTGCGAGCCGATGACGGAGCCGGACTCGTCGACGATGTCACCCTCGGCCTTGCCGAGGCGGTTCGCGAGGAAGCCCTGGGTGTCGCCATCGGCGATGAAGCAGATGTCGTGCGAGTCGGGCTTCTTGGCGACCGCGAGGCCGCGCCGCTCGGCCTCCGCGCGGATCTCGTCCTTCGTCGTCACCGTGTCGCCGAGCGGGAACAGGGCGTGCGCAAGCTGCCTCTCGTCCAGGACGCCGAGGACGTACGACTGGTCCTTGGCCATGTCGGAGGCGCGGTGCAGCTCGCGGGTGCCGTCCTCGTTCACGATCACCTGGGCGTAGTGGCCGGTGCAGACCGCGTCGAAGCCGAGGGCGAGCGCCTTGTCGAGGAGCGCGGCGAACTTGATCTTCTCGTTGCAGCGCAGGCAGGGGTTCGGGGTGCGGCCGGCCTCGTACTCGGCGACGAAGTCCTCCACGACGTCCTCGCGGAAGCGGTCGGCGAGGTCCCAGACGTAGAACGGGATGCCGATGACGTCGGCGGCCCGGCGGGCGTCCCTTGAATCCTCGATGGTGCAACAGCCACGCGCGCCCGTGCGGAACGATTGCGGGTTCGCGGAGAGCGCGAGGTGGACGCCGGTCACGTCGTGGCCGGCTTCGGCGGCCCGGGCGGCGGCGACGGCGGAGTCGACTCCGCCCGACATGGCGGCGAGTACGCGAAGGGGGCGGGGGCGCTGCGAGGTCTCAGTCATAACCCTTCCAGGGTACGGGTCGCCGGGAACCGGGACCCGCGAGTATCCGTTGAAGATCACATGGGGGAGACGAAGAGCAAGGACGCGAAAAGCGGGGACGCCAAAAGCGAGGGGACGGCTGAGGGCGCCCCGGGTCGGCGGCCCGGGCGGCGCGCGCTGCTGATCGGCGGGGCCGTGGCCGCCGCGGGGACGGCCGTGCTGGCGCGGGAGGAGTTGTCACGGCTGTGGTGGCGGCTGCCCGGAGTGGAGAAGCCGCGGACACCGGGCGCGGTGGACTTTCCGAGTGCCTCGTGGGTGGCCGCGTCCTCGGCGAACTACCGGCGGGCGGACCGGCCTGACGACTACCCGATAGACCGGGTGGTCATCCATGTCACGCAGGGCGGTTTCGACAGTGCGGTGAAGGCCTTCCAGGACCCCGACCACCAGGCGGCGGCGCACTACATCGTGCGCAAGGACGGGCACGTCACGCAGATGGTCCGCGAGCTGGACGTGGCCTTCCACGCGGGCAATCGGGAGTACAACGAACACAGTGTCGGCGTCGAGCACGAGGGCTTCGTGGAGCGGGCGTCCTCGTTCACCGACGCGATGTACGCGGGCTCCGCGCGGCTGACGGCGGCGATATGCCGGCGCTACGGCTTCCCCGTCGACCGGGAGCACGTCATCGGCCATGTGGAGGTGCCGGGAACCGATCACACGGACCCGGGGCGGTACTGGGACTGGGACCGGTACATGGCGCTGGTAAAGCGGGCACACCGGACGCAAGTGTGACGCTGGTCACACCTCGCTTTGGCTATGAGTCGTTTCAGTTACGGCGGTGTCCGATGCGTCCCTCGCTCCGGATGTGACCTGGGGTACGCCAACTCGCCTTGAGATGCAAGGGAGTTGTGGAGGGATCGTGCACGCTTACCTTTCACAGCTTGCCCTGCTGACTACTAACTGTCGCCCAGTCTTTACACAGCCCTTAGGTCAAATCTCTGGCCGCATGACACACACCAGCGAGCCCGCGTCCGAAGCGACCAGAGACAGCAAGGGCAACCACCGCAAAACCACGGCCGAGAAGCGCGATCACAGCAAGGACACCGCGGCCCGGGGCAAGGGTCTGCACCGGCGCAAGTTCCTCGGCGGGATGGCCGGAGCCGGTATCGCGGCGGTCGCCGCGGCCGGAGGCGCCTTCTCGCTGCTGAACGACGCGGCGAAGAACAAGGCCTCCGCGGCGGACAGCACCCTCACCATCCCGGACCTCCTGGAGGGCACCACCACCAGCGGCGTCACCACCTTCACCCTGGAGGCCAAGACCGGCACCCACGAGGTGATCTCGGGCGTCACCAGCACCACGATGGGCTACAACCAGGACTTCCTGGGCCCCACCATGAAGTGGACCAACGGCGACGAGGTCCTGCTCAACATCACCAACAGCATCGGCGCGGACACCACGGTCCACTTCCACGGCGCCCACGTCCCGGCGAAGATGGACGGCGGCCCCCAGGTCGCCTTCTCCGACGGCACCACCTGGTCGCCCACGTTCACGGTCAAGGACCCGGCCACCACGCTCTGGTACCACCCGCACGCCCTGGGCACCACCGCCCAGCAGGCCGTGCACGGTCTGGCCGGCATGATCATCGTCGAGGACTCCACGGACACCTCCGCCGCGCTGCCCAGCGACTACGGCGTCGACGACATCCCGCTCATCTTCCAGTGCCTCGCCGTCGACGACACCGGTGACATCAAGTACGACGCGGCCGGCTACCGGCTGAGCACCACCACGTTCCCCCTCCTGCTCAACGGAACCAACGTGGACTCCACCACGCTCGGTTTCACCGCGACCAAGACCCGGACCCGATTCCGCGCGCTGAACGCCTCGCCGTCCGACATCATCACCATCCAGCGCAGCGACGGCGGCACCCTCACCCAGATCACCTCCGACCAGGGCTACCTGGCCGAGGCCGCCGAAGTGACCACGATCCGTCTGGTGGCGGGCGCCCGTGCCGAGTTCGTCATGGACCTCACCGCGGACGCCACCCTCCAGGCCGTGATCACCACCGGCTGGATCCGCGGCGGCAGCGGCACCTACGACGTCCTCGCGATCACGGCAAGCGGCAGCGACACCCCGGCCGACCTGCCGAGCACCCTCAACACCATCGAGCGCTACGACACCAGCGACTTCACCGCGCGGACGATCACCCTGGGCCAGAACGGCGCCACCATGCTGATCGACGGCTCGGCCGGCACCACCATGGCCGCGATGGCGATGATCAGTACGACGCTCGGCTCGAAGGAGATCTGGACGATCCAGAACTCCACCCAGTTGGAACACTCGTTCCACCTGCACGACGTGCCGTATCAGTTGATCTCCATCAACGGCGAGGATCCCACCGGGGTCCAACTGGGCTGGTACGACACCTACGAGGTGGTCGGCGGCGGCTCGATCAAGATCGCCATGGAGTTCACCGACTTCGCCGACGACACCTATATGTACATGCTCCACTGCCATCTGCTCCAGCACGAGGACGAGGGCATGATGGCCTCCCTCATGATCACGGACGACGGCACGAGCACCACCAGTACCGACACGTCCGACGACTCCACGGCCACGGCCAGTGCGAGCGCGAGCGCGTCCGCGAGCGCGAGCGCCTCGGCGACCGCGACGGACGACTCGACCGCCACGGCGACCGCGAGCGCCAGCGCGACGGACGACTAGTTCAGGCGATGCAGGTTGTCCGGCGTCGGCCTCCCCCGTGGACGCCGGACACCTCGGACCGGGGAGAGTCGGCGGCCTCTTCCCGGTCCGACGTATGTCCGGGTCAGGTCAGCCCGGCGGCACGCGCGCGTTCCACCGCGGGGCCGATCGCCTTCGCCACGGCGTCCACGTCGGCCTCCGTGGAGGTGTGGCCGAGGGAGAGGCGCAGGGTGCCGCGGGCCAGGTCCGGTTCGGTGCCAGTGGCGAGCAGGACATGGCTGGGCTGGGCGACGCCCGCCGTGCAGGCCGAGCCGGTGGAGCACTCGATGCCCTGGGCGTCCAGGAGGAGCAGGAGCGAGTCGCCCTCACAACCCGGGAACGTGAAATGGGCGTTGGCCGGGAGCCGGTCCACCGGGTCCCCGCCGAGAATCGCGTCCGGGACCGCCGTACGGACGGCCGAGACCAGGTCGTCGCGGAGGGCGCCGATCTCGCGGGCGAACCACTCGCGCTGTTCGGCGGCGAGGCGGCCGGCCACCGCGAAGGAGGCGACCGCGGGGACGTCGAGGGTGCCGGAGCGGACATGGCGTTCCTGGCCGCCGCCGTGCAGGACGGGCACGGGGGTGTACTCGCGCCCCAGCAGCAGGGCGCCGATGCCGTACGGCCCGCCGATCTTGTGGCCGGAGACCGTCATCGCGGCGAGGCCGGAGGCGGCGAAGTCGACCGGGACCTGACCGAAGGCCTGGACCGCGTCGGAGTGCAGCGGGACGCCGAACTCCTGGGCCACATCGGCCAGTTCACGGACCGGCAGAACGGTCCCGATCTCGTTGTTGGCCCACATCACGGTGGCCAGGGCCACGTCGTCGGGGTTGCGGGCGATGGCCTCGCGCAGGACCTCGGGGTGGACGCGGCCGTGGGAGTCGACCGGGAGGTACTCGACGGTGGCGCCCTCGTGCTCGCCCAGCCAGTGGACGGCGTCCAGGACGGCGTGGTGTTCGACGGGGCTGGCCAGGACGCGGGTGCGGGCCGGGTCGGCGTCGCGCCGGGACCAGTACAGGCCCTTCACCGCGAGGTTGTCGGCCTCGGTGCCGCCGGAGGTGAACACGACCTCGCTGGGTCGGGCGCCGAGCGCTTCGGCGAGGGTCTCCCGGGCCTCTTCGACCGTACGGCGGGCCTTGCGGCCGGACGCGTGGAGGGAGGAGGCGTTGCCCGTGATGCTCAGGTGGGCCGTCATCGCCTCGACTGCCTCGGGAAGCATCGGGGTGGTCGCGGCGTGGTCGAGGTATGCCATGGTGACGCCGATTCTACGGGCCCCGGTGGGCGCCCCGACGGGGCGGGCCGCTTGTCACCACGTCGTGGCCGTCACTCCCCCGGGCTCTAGAAGCTCCAGGAGACGGTGCTGTCCAGTTGCATGAAGGCGACGAGGACCAGCAGATCGGCGATGCCGAGTCCGAGGCCGAGGAAGGCACGGCCGCGACGGGCGGTGCCGCGCCACAGCGCCACGCCGGCCAGGGCAATGGCGATCGGGCCGAGGAACACGTTGAGCACGAGCAGGCCGACGAGGCCGAGGATGAAGGACGCGACGGCCATGCCGTCGGCGTCACGACGGCCGGTGGGCTTGACGGCGGCGGTCCTGGTTGCCGGTGCGGTGAGTTGCATGGTGGGTCAGCTCCCGGTGATCGGGCGGGCGGATGGACGGGCGGTCAGTTGGCGGACGTACGGCTACGGCGGCCGTGGCGCTCGCGGAGCGCGAAGATGCCCAGCCATACGGCGATGACGGTGGCGGCGACGGCGGTGAAGGCGAGCGGTGCGTGGGCCACGGTGCCCATCACGACGCCGAGCAGGAGCAGTGCTACGACGAGGAACAGCATGGGATGGATCCCCCTCCGAGATGACTCTCGTGAGCCTCGTGGACTCTGGTTAAGTTTCGGTGAACGGTTGTAGTAACAGTTGTTCACTGACTTCGAGTCTAGCGCGTCGGACGACTTTTCAATTCCGGAGAACAGTTGTTAACTGGATGACATGAGTCACACCCTCGGCATCCGGCAGGTACAGAAGCAGAAGACCCGACAGGCGTTGCTGGACGCCGCGTTGGGGCTGCTGGAGGAGCAGAGCCTGAGCAGTCTGGGCCTGCGCGAGGTCACCCGGGCCGTCGGCGTAGCCCCGACCGCCTTCTACCGGCACTTCCGGTCCACGGCCGATCTCGGAGTGGCGCTCGTCGAGGAGGCGCTGGGCAGTCTGCATCCGATGATCCGGCAGACGGTGGCCCCGGCGGACAGCGACCAACGCATCACGCGCGCCGTCCGGTTGATCGCCGACCATGTGGACACCTACCCGGCCCACGTCCGCTTCATCGCGCGCGAGCGGCACGGCGGGGTCCAGCCGGTACGGGAGGCCATCCGGGACCAGCTCGCCCGGTTCGCCGAGGAGGTGAAGGCCGAACTCGCCAAGGACCCCGAATCCAGCGGCTGGCACGACTCCGACCTGCTGATGCTCGCCCATCTCTACGTCGACCAGATGCTCATCACGGCCTCGCTCTTCCTGGAGGCGCTGGAGACCTCGGACGAGGAGCGCGAGCAGGTGGCTCAACTCGCCACCCGCCAGATGCGGTTGATCAGCGTGGGCCGCCGGCACTGGCTCGGCTGAGGGGACGGGGCACACGAAAGAGGCGACAGGGGCGGCGCACCCGGTGTTCCCTTCAGGGTGTACGGGCTCGACGAGGCGTTGGTGACCGTGAGGTTCCAGTCCGCGTTGAGCGAGGACGGCATGACGTTCGGGAAGAGCGACA